>NZ_JBBMXH010000070.1:0-26416 GCF_037996725.1 Xenorhabdus entomophaga | reverse complement strand
TTTGTCACTTTTTTCATGTCACGTTGCCAGAAAAAGCGAAAGAATTGACGACTCGACTGACTGACAATTTTCAGATTTTAAAACCTGCATCTTCAAGTTAGATTGGTATATTAACCAGGATCAATATTGAAATGGGAAGTGTTATATTATTTTATTATTATCAAGATCTGCCAGTGATTTAATCTATAATTATAGTCTTTGTCACATATGCTGTATTGGAATGGTTCAATTTCATCTGGTAAAACACGATTAGTTACAATGCGATTACAAAAAAACCCGCTATTAACGGTTTTTTTTGCAACATTACTTCCCAATACAAAAACTGGAAAAAATCCGCCCTAGCAAATCATCAGAAGTAAATTCACCGGTGATTTCGCTCAATGCTTGCTGTGCTAAACGCAATTCTTCTGCCAGCAATTCTCCTGAGCGGGCGAAAACCAACTGTTGATGCCCTTCCTGCAAATGTTCTGCCGCAGTATTCAATGCCTGCAAGTGACGACGGCGGGCAAGGAAACCACCCTCAGTATTGCTGTTGAAACCCATCGCTTCTTTCAGATGATCGCGCAGTAAATCAACACCTTCTCCGTCACGGGCAGAAAGACGGATTAATGAGTAGCCACTGACTTCTGATACGCTCGTTGCTTCCCCCGTCATATCCGTCTTATTACGAATGACGGTCACTGGCAGGGATGCGGGTAGTCTGGCCATAAATTCAGGCCAAATTTGTGCAGGCTCAACGGCATCCGTTGTCGTACTGTCTACCATAAACAGCACCCGATCCGCCTGTTCGATTTCCTGCCAGGCGCGCTCGATACCAATGCGTTCCACTTCATCACTCGCTTCGCGCAATCCGGCCGTATCAATCACATGCAGCGGCATACCATCAATATGAATATGTTCACGCAAAACATCGCGCGTTGTGCCCGCGATATCAGTCACAATCGCCGCTTCACGACCTGCCAGTGCATTGAGCAGACTGGATTTACCCGCATTCGGGCGACCTGCAATCACGACTTTCATGCCTTCACGCAGCAAGCTACCCTGACGCGCCTGTGAACGGACGTTATCCAGTTCAACGATCACTTCATCCAACTTGGACTCTATCTTGCCATCGGAAAGAAAATCAATTTCTTCATCAGGAAAATCAATCGCCGCTTCAACGTAAATTCGCAAGTTAGTCAGTGCTTCTACCATTTGATGAACCTGATTGGAAAACGTTCCTTGCAGGGAATTCATCGCAGAACGAGCTGCCTGTTCAGAACTGGCGTCAATCAGATCCGCAATCGCCTCTGCCTGTGCCAGGTCAAGTTTGTCATTCAGGAAAGCGCGTTCCGAAAACTCACCCGGATTGGCAATGCGCACACCAGAAATCGTCAAAATACGCTTTAACAGCAAATCAAGAATAACTGGCCCACCATGCCCCTGAAGCTCCAGCACGTCTTCCCCCGTAAAAGAATTCGGGCCGGGAAAGTAAAGGGCTATGCCCTGATCAAGTACAGAACCCTCTGCATCACGGAAAGGCAGGTAATCAGCATAACGAGGTTTTGGGAGTTTCCCCAATACCACTTGAGCGACTTCCGCCGCCTTGCGGCCAGAAATACGCAGGATGCCTACACCGCCTCGTCCCGGAGGAGTGGCCTGAGCGACTATCGTATCAGTGGTATTCATGAAATTCTCTCTTTTGAGTCAGGGCTAGGAATGGAAATAATAAAGGCGGCCAATGACCGCCTTCTACTTATTTTTTAACAGACTGGTTTTTTAACAGACTGGTTTTTTAACAAACCTATTTTTTATTAAGGCCTATTTCTTTTCGCGGGTATGTAAACCACGCTTTTCCAGACTGCGGAAAATAACCTGCTGCTGGATGATAGTCACCAGGTTACTGACGATGTAGTACAGTACCAGACCAGATGGGAACCACAGGAAGAAGACGGTGAACACAACCGGCATGTAAGTCATGATCTTCTGCTGCATCGGATCTGTCACAGTCGTTGGCGACAGTTTCTGGATAACAAACATGGTCACACCCATCAGCAATGGCAGGATGTAGTAAGGGTCTTGTGCAGACAAGTCCTTAATCCAGCCAATGAATGGCGCATGACGCAGCTCAACAGAACCCATCAACATGTAGTACAGAGCAAGGAAGATTGGCATCTGAATTACCAGAGGCAAACAGCCACCCAACGGGTTCACTTTCTCTGTTTTGTACAGCGCCATCATTTCCTGACTCATGCGCTGACGGTCATCACCGAAACGCTCACGCATTGCCGTAATTTTCGGCTGTAACAGGCGCATTTTCGCCATTGAGGTGTATTGCGCCTTGGTCAGCGGGTACATGATACCGCGCACGATAAAGGTAATCGCAATGATGGAGAAGCCCCAGTTACCGATATATTCATGCAGGAATTTCAGTAATTTGAACAGCGGCTGGGAAATAAACCACAACCAACCGTAATCTACGGTCAAATCCAGATGTGGCGCAACCTCTGCCATTTTGTCCTGAATTTCAGGGCCAACCCACAGGGTAGAAGAGATATTCTGCTGGCTGTTTGCCGCAATATTGAAGTTTTCACCCTTGTACCCGATGATCGCCATTTTCTGGTTTTTCAGGTCAATGGTGTAGAAATTGCTGGTTTTGCCGTCACCCGGAACCCAGGCAGTCGCAAAATATTGCTGAAGCATCGCGACCCAACCACCTTTTGTGGTTACAGCAAGCGCATTGCTTTCAATCTCATCGAATTTGTACTTTTCGTATTTGGCTTCATCAGAAGAATACGCAGCACCACGATAAGTATGCAGGGCAAAGTTGCTGCTGCCGGTATCACGGTGTTTTGGCAAATCAACGCTCTGTTTCAACTGACCAAAGAACGCCATTTGCAGCGGTTTATCAGTAACGTTATTGATGTTGTAATCAACCGAAACTGCGTAATTACCGCGTTTTAAAATGAAAGTCTTGACATAAACAACGCCATCCGGCGCAGTGTAAGTCATCGGAATACGCAATTCATCCTGACCATCAGCCAAAACGAAGCTATTCTGAGTGGTGTGATAAAGTGGACGTTCTACCTGATTATCCGGGCCGTTGAGGCCAGTTAACCCACTTTGAGCCTGATAAGTGAACTCAGGGGTTGTTTCCAGCAGTTTGAACGGTTTTGAGGAACCGAGGGTATCAGGATAGGCCAGCAAATCAGCCTCCTCGATATCACCGCCACGGGTATTAATGTGCAATGAAAGCACATCCGTTTTCACGGTGATCAGTTCACCTTGCCCACTGCTTGCTTCGCTACTCAGCGTATTTGTTTGCTGAGTGATCTGGGCCGTTGGTTGTGGGTTCTTATCATTCTCCCACGCTTGCCAGACCAGAAACGAAACAAACAGCAAAGCGATGAGAAGAAGATTGCGTTGCGAATCCATCGTTAATGTTCTCTGTTATCGTTGTTTTTAGGTGGGACAGGATCATCACCACCTTTGTGTAAAGGGTGGCATTTTAATATGCGTTTCACTGTTAACCAACTGCCTTTTATCATTCCAAACCTACGCAATGCCTCTATGCCATAATGAGAACAGGTAGGGTTGAAACGACAACGAGGCCCCAGTAGTGGACTGATCACTAACTGGTACCCCCTGATTAAAGCAATCAGGAGGCGCGAGCCAAGCGACAGTGACGACGCCATAATTTGCCCAAAGCCTCCGTTAGCTCACGGTTATCAAGCTCAGCGACCCCTTTCCTCACCAAAATCACAAAATCCATTGAAGGCAATTTATGCTGGTTTAAACGAAAACTTTCACGAGCCAATCGCTTGATACGATTACGCTCATGGGCGCGTTTTACATTTTTTTTGGCGATGGTCAGACCGATGCGGGGATGCCCCAGCTCATTCAGGCGCCCAAGGATAGTTATCTCTGCGGAGCTTGCCCGTTGTGGCTGCTGGAAAACATAAGTGAAATGCTCGGGAGTTAACAAACGTAACTCCCTCGGAAAAGCGAGCTTAACCACTTGGTATGGTAAGCTTTGTTACTTAGAAACGGTCAGACGAGCACGGCCTTTCGCACGACGGCGAGCCAGAACCTGACGACCATTTTTAGTGGCCATACGAGAGCGGAAGCCGTGAGTGCGGTTACGCTTCAGTACGGATGGTTGAAAAGTGCGTTTCATAGCGATTTCTACCTAGCTTAAAATTTGTTACTGATTCAGCAAATGCGTTGGCGACCAGTGAGAATGAGTAGACACCGATGCCTCAATCGCAACATCAATATATAGAAAGAGGCAGGATTGTAATAAAATGTACTACCCTTAGTCAATTCCAAGATGACGCGAGCCTGATCGTTTTCCTGTCAGATTTTTTACTTCAATCAGACATTCATCAAACATGACCAGACTTTTTGCTACCCGAAGTGCTTACCCAAAATCCTCACCAGACATGGCCGGAAAAAAATCGTTGGCATAACACGCAGGGTGCAAGATTATACGGACTGTGTAATAAAGCGCAAGGATCATACACAGATCGTTGCGATTGAATTAGTGATCATCATATTGTTTTCGCATCAAATTTTAAACGATAGATAAACGAAGTTTGCTATATGCCATGATTACACTACAGTATCTCTTACGGGCCTTTATATTCAGCAAGTATCAAAGCATGGTGATCACCCTGTGGATAAAAAGCGTCAAAGCTGTGTAAAAGAATGAGGATCTATGTCGTCTTTTGCGTTATGATCGTCGGCCACGATCCCAACCTCTCTAATATTATGCGGATCGTTGGGGAGCGATGATATTAAAAATCGCCACAAGGTACATGCTATCTTCCTCAGCATTGAGGAGTAATGCCTTGTGTCCAGTATAACGTATCTATTATTCCGGTTTCTTTTATTGGTCTCGTTTTAGGGGAGTTCGCCGTGTCACTTTCGCTTTGGCAGCAATGTCTTGCCCGATTGCAGGATGAGTTACCTGCCACAGAATTCAGTATGTGGATACGACCCCTTCAGGCAGAACTGAGTGATAACACTTTGGCTCTCTACGCCCCCAACCGTTTTGTGCTGGATTGGGTAAGAGAGAAATATATCAATAATATCAATGTGTTATTAAATGATTTCTGTGGTCCTGAAGTACCGTTGCTGCGTTTTGAAGTAGGAAATAAGCCTGTTTCACCTAACCAGTCTGCATCTCAGAAAATCATTGCCGATATGCCGGTAACTGTTGCGCCTGTACGCCCAAGCTGGGACACTGCAAAAGCCCAGCCAGAGTTATCCTATCGTTCCAATGTCAATCCCAAACACACATTTGATAACTTTGTTGAAGGTAAATCTAACCAGCTTGCCAGAGCGGCTGCCAGACAAGTTGCTGATAATCCGGGCGGCGCATACAATCCTTTGTTCCTCTATGGCGGAACAGGGTTAGGTAAAACCCACCTCCTGCATGCTGTCGGCAATAGCATTATGGCACGCAAAGCCAATGCAAAAGTGGTATACATGCACTCTGAACGTTTTGTTCAGGACATGGTAAAAGCATTGCAAAACAATGCGATAGAAGAGTTTAAACGTTATTATCGCTCAGTGGATGCCCTGCTGATCGATGATATTCAGTTTTTTGCAAATAAAGAGCGATCCCAAGAAGAATTCTTTCACACGTTCAATGCCCTGTTGGAAGGTAATCAACAGATTATTCTGACATCAGACCGCTATCCGAAAGAGATCAACGGCGTCGAAGATAGGTTAAAATCCCGCTTTGGTTGGGGATTGACCGTTGCCATAGAACCACCGGAGCTGGAAACCCGCGTCGCTATTCTGATGAAGAAAGCTGACGAGAATCAAATCCAGTTGCCGGGTGAAGTGGCTTTCTTTATTGCCAAACGCCTGCGATCCAATGTTCGTGAGCTTGAAGGCGCTTTGAATCGAGTCATCGCCAATGCCAATTTTACAGGCCGTGCGATTACCATTGATTTTGTACGCGAAGCATTACGTGATTTATTGGCTCTACAGGAAAAGCTGGTAACCATTGATAATATTCAGAAAACTGTAGCTGAATATTACAAAATCAAGGTTGCTGACCTGCTTTCCAAGCGCCGCTCGCGCTCTGTTGCCCGTCCGAGACAGATGGCAATGGCGCTGGCAAAAGAGCTGACAAATCACAGCTTGCCTGAAATCGGGGATGCCTTTGGTGGACGTGACCATACAACTGTACTTCACGCTTGTCGTAAGATAGAGCAACTGCGTGAAGAGAGTCATGACATCAAAGAAGATTTTTCTAACTTAATCCGAACATTATCTTCCTAGCGCTATGAAATTCATCATTGAACGTGAGCAATTACTCAAACCTTTGCAGCAGGTCAGCAGCCCCTTGGGCGGCCGCCCTACCCTGCCCATTTTAGGCAACTTATTATTGCAGGTCACTGAAGGCTCCCTGCTGCTGACAGGCACCGATTTAGAGATGGAAATGAAGGCGCGGGTAACGCTTACCCAGCCTCATGAGCAGGGAGCAACCACCGTCCCTGCGCGTAAATTCTTTGATATCTGGCGCGGGCTGCCTGATGGTGCAGAGATCAGCGTAGAATTGGATGGCGATCGCATTCTCGTCCGTTCCGGGCGTAGCCGCTTTTCACTTTCTACCCTGCCCGCTTCAGATTTTCCCAATCTTGATGACTGGCAGAGCGAAGTCGAATTTTCTCTGCCACAGGCCACACTGAAACGTCTGATTGAATCTACTCAATTTTCCATGGCGCATCAGGATGTCCGCTATTATTTGAACGGTATGCTGTTTGAAACCGAAGGGGAAGAACTGCGTACCGTTGCAACAGATGGCCATCGTCTGGCGGTCTGTTCCATGAATATCGGGCAAAATTTGCCGTCCCATTCCGTCATAGTACCTCGTAAGGGCGTCATTGAATTGATGCGTCTGCTGGATGGCGGTGATAATCCACTGCAATTGCAGATTGGCAGCAATAACATCCGCGCCCACGTTGGTGATTTTATCTTCACCTCGAAATTGGTTGATGGCCGTTTTCCTGACTACCGCCGCGTACTGCCGAAAAATCCGGATAAAACACTGGAAGCCAATTGCGACACGCTTAAACAGGCATTTTCACGGGCCGCGATTTTATCCAACGAAAAATTCCGTGGTGTCCGCATTTACTTAAGCGAAAACCAACTCAGAATTACAGCCAATAACCCTGAACAGGAAGAAGCAGAAGAGATCGTCGACGTCAGCTATCGAGGTACAGAAATGGAAATTGGTTTCAATGTCAGCTACGTACTGGATGTTCTGAACGCATTGAAATGCGAGCAGGTAAGTCTCCTGCTGACGGATGCCACATCCAGCGTGAAAATTGAGAATTCAGCCAGTCAGGCCGCGACTTATGTCGTGATGCCGATGCGTCTGTAAAGAATGCGCCTGTAACAGTATTAATTCACACTTATGATTCTCTCGCGTTTGCTGATCCGCGATTTCCGTAATATCGCGAATGCTGACTTACCGTTGGCAACCGGTTTTAATTTTCTGGTTGGGCCAAACGGTAGCGGCAAAACAAGTATACTGGAAGCCATTTATACATTGGGTCATGGTCGTGCCTTTCGCAGCATTCAGGCCGGAAGGGTGATCCGCCATGATTGCGAGGAATTTATTCTTCATGGGCGGCTTGATAAGCAACCCCATGAACGTTCCTTATCAGTCGGACTGAGCAAAAACCGCCAGGGCGACAGCAAAGTCAGGATCGATGGCAGTGACGGGCATAAAATCGCCGAATTGGCGAAAATGTTACCCATACAGCTCATCACACCAGAAGGCTTCACTTTGCTAAATGGCGGCCCGAAATACCGCCGGGCTTTTATTGATTGGGGCTGCTTTCACAATGAGCCACGCTTTTTCACTGCCTGGGTCAACCTGAAAAGGCTGCTCAAACAGCGGAATGCGGCATTGCGACAAGTCACCCGCTATAACCAGATCCAACATTGGGATCGTGAACTCGCTCCGCTGGCGACGGAAATAAGTCAATGGCGAGCTGAATACATCACAGGAATTTCGGAGGATATCGAAAAAACCTGCCAACAATTTTTACCTGAATTCACCCTCAGTATCAGCTTTCAACAAGGCTGGGACAAAGAGAGTGAATATGCAGAACTACTCGCGCGGCAGTTTGAGCGCGACAAATCGCTAACCTACACCGCTTCCGGCCCCCATAAAGCTGATCTTCGGATCAGGGCGGACGGCACACCGGTAGAAGATATGCTTTCCCGTGGTCAGTTGAAGTTACTGATGTGTGCGTTGAGGTTAGCACAGGGTGAATATTTCACCCGACAGAGCGGGCAAAAATGCCTGTATCTGCTTGATGATTTTGCCTCAGAACTGGATGCCGGCCGTCGTCAGCTATTAGCCGAGCGTCTGAAATCTACGCAAGCCCAGGTGTTTGTCAGTGCAATCACAACCGGGCAAGTTACAGACATGATTGATGTAAATAGCAGGATGTTTCGCGTAGAACATGGCAAAATAGAGGTTCAACCACAGGATTAAGATGAGCGAGAAACGTTGATGTCGAATACATATGACTCCTCAAGTATCAAGGTATTAAAAGGGCTGGATGCCGTCCGTAAACGTCCAGGCATGTATATCGGTGATACCGATGATGGTACTGGCCTTCACCACATGGTCTTCGAGGTTGTTGACAACGCTATCGACGAAGCCCTCGCAGGTCATTGTGACAAGATAGTTGTCACCATCCATGCAGATAACTCCGTTTCTGTACAGGACGATGGCCGCGGTATTCCTACCGGCATACACGAAGAAGAAGGTGTTTCAGCAGCAGAAGTCATCATGACCGTGCTGCATGCGGGGGGTAAATTCGATGACAACTCCTATAAGGTTTCCGGCGGTCTGCATGGCGTAGGGGTTTCTGTTGTTAACGCCTTATCAGAAAAACTGGAACTGACTATCCGTCGTGACGGAAAAGTCCATGAACAGACCTATCGTATGGGTGTTCCACAGGCACCGTTGAGAGTTGTCGGTGATACCGAGCAAACGGGAACCACTGTCCGTTTCTGGCCAAGCATGGAGACATTCAGGGTTAACACTGAATTCGAATACGACATTCTGGCAAAGCGTCTGCGTGAATTATCATTCCTGAACTCCGGTGTTTCCATCCGTTTAGTCGACAAGCGCACAAATGCAGAAGATCTCTTTCATTATGACGGTGGGATTAAGGCGTTTGTTGAGTTCCTGAGCCGCAATAAAAACCCAATTCACCCCAATGTTTTCTATTTCTCCACAGAAAAAGACGGGATTGGCGTTGAAATTTCCATGCAATGGAATGATGGTTTTCAGGAAAACATTTACTGCTTCACCAATAACATTCCTCAGCGCGATGGGGGAGCCCACTTGGTTGGTTTCCGTACCGCGATGACCCGTACCCTCAATAGCTATATGGATAAAGAGGGCTACAACAAAAAATCCAAAGTCAGCGCCACCGGTGATGATGCTCGTGAAGGCTTGATTGCGGTAATTTCCGTTAAAGTGCCTGATCCTAAATTCTCTTCCCAGACCAAAGACAAACTGGTTTCTTCCGAAGTGAAGACCGCCGTCGAGACCCTGATGAATGAGAAGCTGGTAGAGTATCTGCTGGAAAACCCGAACGATGCCAAAACAGTTGTCGGTAAAATCATTGATGCGGCACGTGCCCGTGAAGCAGCACGTAAAGCGCGTGAAATGACCCGCCGTAAAGGTGCGCTGGATCTGGCCGGATTGCCGGGCAAACTGGCGGATTGTCAGGAGCGCGATCCTGCCCTGTCAGAACTCTATCTGGTGGAGGGTGATTCCGCAGGCGGTTCTGCAAAACAAGGCCGTAACCGTAAAAATCAGGCTATCCTGCCACTGAAAGGCAAGATCCTGAACGTTGAGAAAGCGCGTTTTGACAAAATGCTCTCTTCACAGGAAGTGGCAACCCTGATCACCGCACTGGGCTGTGGTATTGGGCGTGACGAATATAACCCGGATAAACTGCGTTATCACAGCATTATCATCATGACCGACGCCGACGTCGATGGTTCTCACATCCGTACCCTGTTGCTAACCTTCTTTTATCGTCAGATGCCGGAAATCATCGAGCGTGGCTATGTCTACATCGCCCAGCCACCGCTGTATAAAGTGAAGAAAGGCAAACAAGAGCAATACATCAAAGATGACGATGCAATGGAAGAGTACCAAATGTCCATCGCATTGGATGGTGCGGCGCTGTATACCAACCCACATGCGCCGGGGCTGAAAGGTGAAGCACTGGAAAATCTGGTGACTGAATTTAACGCTACCCAGAAAATCATCCGTCGCATGGAACGCCTGTATCCGCTGGCACTGCTGAACAACCTGGTTTACCATCCAAAACTGACCGAAGATACCCTGAACGATCAGACAAAAGTGGAAGAGTGGGTCAGTGCGCTGACGACTCGCCTGAATGAAAAAGAGCAGAATGGCAGCACATACAACTATCACATTCATGAAAACCGTGAACGTCAGGTTTTCGAGCCAGTTTTGACCATTCGTACACATGGCGTTGATACCAACTACAATCTGGATTTCGATTTTATCCACGGTGGCGAATACCGCCGCATCACCAAACTGGGTGAATTGATCGGAAACCTGATTGAAGAAGGCGCATATATTGAACGTGGTGAACGTCGTCAGGCAATCAACAGCTTTGAACAGGCTCTGGAATGGCTGACCAAAGAATCACGCCGTGGTCTTTCCATCCAGCGTTATAAAGGTCTGGGAGAAATGAACCCGGATCAGTTGTGGGAAACTACGATGAATCCAGAAACACGCCGCATGATGCGTGTCACGGTAAAAGATGCCATTGCGACCGATCAACTGTTCACGACCCTGATGGGGGATGCCGTTGAGCCTCGCCGTGCATTTATTGAAGAGAATGCGCTGAAAGCGGCGAACATTGATATCTAATACTGCTGCTTAAATCGTTATCGGAGATAAAAAACCTCATACAGATTCATGTATGGGGTTTCATTTCCTTAACATACTCAATATATTATTATTTTATTTATAACCATAATCAAATAAATCAATGACATGGAGTAGCCAGATAATCATTTTCAATTAACAAGGATTAAAGTAATTAGAAATTATGAAATAAAAATTCAGAAAAAAATAAAACCCAAAAACTTATTACTATAATTTATAAAAAAACAATCAATAGAAAAATAAAATATACACATTTTAAATAGACAAAGAAAATATTTTATTTATTCTATATAATTAAAAATTCGTTACCTCTACGACAAACCTCCTTCCAACACAAAAAACATGAGGAAAATAAACACGTTATTTTGCATAAAAGCCAATTTATTTGCAATTAAAGAGATTTCATTATGCTAAAACGAACTGCTTCCTTGAATAGTTATATACACAAAACATCATCAGACACCTTATTTCGTTCAAAATCTTTCCACATCTTACCACCTCGTAACATATTGGATATAAACATTAATTGCCAAAACCCTCGATTAATTAACGGATATGTGCCAGCAGTCAGAGAAACTGAAGTAGAAGAAGCAATCAAAGCTGCTACGCAACTTTACCAATCAATCCAGACAGACGGATGGATGAAGCACATACAGAACATTACTGAAAGAGAAAAGGCAATATATAAAATCCCCAAAGAAGCAAGAACATCCGAAGATTTATGGGATATGAGATGCTGTATAACACATAACTTATTGAATAAACTTACAAAGCTATTAACCCTTATTAAGAATACAGGAGATACGCAAAATCATGCTTATTTTGTTTGCTGCATTAATAATAAACCTATCGGAGCCATGCTGCTTAGAAAATATTATTCAAAACATAACCCACCTTATTTTCCTGGGATAAGTTTCATTATAACCCATCCAGGAATCCAGAACTGCGCCTATTTACTGCTGGAAAAAGCAGTGAATATGTCCTATAAAATGGGCTATCGCGGAAAATTAAAACTCACACTTGCAACAGACGAACTCTCGCAAAAAGTTTATGAAAAAATGGGTTTTATTAAAATGGAAACACCCGATAATATGAAAATGACATTAGATCCAAATGAAAATAGTGCCTGGACCTTCGTTCCAGACCATGGCGGTTACCGATTTATCGGAACTTGTAAATATTCACAGTAATACAATGTATTTAATCAAAAAATATTCAATGAAAAATGATAAAAATAGGCAGCCAATTAGATAGATAAATTGGCGGCCTATTTTTATGAATCCAATAACAATTAAGTTCTTCCTACAACAAAATACGCAGCATACGGCGCAAAGGCTCTGCCGCTCCCCACAGCAACTGATCACCAACAGTAAATGCAGAGAGATATTCCGGCCCCATATTCAATTTACGCAGGCGCCCCACCGGCGTATTCAACGTGCCAGTCACCGCTGCCGGTGTTAATTCACGCATTGTCAGTTCACGATCATTCGGGATCACGCGAACCCAGTCATTATGGGAAGACAGCAACATTTCAATTTCATGAATCGGAATATCTTTTTTCAATTTCAGGGTAAATGCCTGACTGTGACAGCGCAATGCTCCAATACGAACACACAAACCATCAATCGGAATCACATGACTGCCCGTATTTAAAATCTTGTTGGTTTCCGCCTGACTTTTCCACTCTTCACGACTCTGCCCATTTTCCAGTTGCTTATCAATCCAGGGAATCAGACTCCCCGCCAAAGGAACGCCAAATTGGTCAGTCGGCAATGCACCACTGCGGGTAAAATCCGTGACGCGTTTTTCAATATCCAAAATTGCGGAGGCAGGATGCTGTAATTCATCTGCAACCTGATTGTGCAGCATCCCCATTTGTACCAGCAGTTCACGCATATGGCGAGCCCCGCCACCAGAAGCGGCCTGATAGCTTGATACCGATGCCCACTCAATCAAATCATTGGCAAACAGGCCACCCAATGACATCAACATCAGGCTGACAGTACAGTTACCACCAACAAACGTTTTGATGCCTTTATTCAGGCTGCTCTGAATATGTTGATGGTTAACAGGATCGAGAATAATGACTGCATCGTCATTCATGCGCAGTGCGGAAGCAGCATCAATCCAATATCCCTGCCAGCCGGTTGCCCTCAGTTTGGGATAAATTTCATTGGTATAATCCCCGCTCTGACAACTAATGATGATATCCAGCGCGCTCAGCGCCTCGATATTAAAAGCATCCTGTAAGACGCCTGATTTACCCGCAAATTCCGGTGCAGGTAGCCCATGTTGGGAAGTGGTAAAGAAAACCGGATTGATTTCGTCAAAATCCCGCTCTTCCATCATTCTCTGCATTAATACTGAGCCGACCATACCGCGCCAGCCGATAAAACCTACACTCTTCATTATGTTTACCCTGCCTTGAAAGATGTTCGTCAGACACAACTGACATCATTAAAACTGACAAAATATAACGAAAGGTGCAAGCATATTTATGCACTATAACACCAACATTTCTGCATGGATGCGTTTGCCATTTTTAAACCATACAGAAGTGTGCCTTTCCATACGACTGGAACTACGATTACTTATCGGTTTGCCTGGCTCTTTAGGGTTCAAAAAAGGTTTTGGTGTAATAGGATCGACAGTCATTGTCCTTGAATAAGCTTCTTTTTCTGCCCTAAAGGCAGCTCTGGCATTTTGGTTCAGAGAAAGCTCTGAAAAATGAAGCTGGCAAATATGACTTATTCTGAATACATCTTCATTACGTTGAATATCTTTATCATGCTCGTAACCCAGGGTTTGTAGATTAAAATAATTATGACGTACCTTAACCGCCCCAACATAACCAATCACAATACTGTTTGAACACAATTTAGAAAACTCAGAAGCAAAAGACTCTTCAAAGCTGTAAGGAGAATCTCTATCCTTCTCGCAAGTTGCGGAATTACATACCACCAGATGAATATACCTAAATCTGTCTAATATTATTCCTCCATTATTAACTAATTGATCATATAGTTCATTAGGTGTCATGTTTTCTACTGTCAGATTCTCACTCAGAACGGTTAAATATCCCATGAAATAATTTTCATCATATTCACCATGAGAACAAACTGATAAACGGAGATGACCATGATAAGTATCTTCGAATGTATAAAAACCACGAAAGACTTTAATATTCCTCATGATAACCATTCCTTATATGCCACTCTTGTTTTACCATTCCCATACTGATCAGTATGAATACGATAGCAATCTGGTGGATTATTCATGCAATTAATTACCACTTATTAGTTAGAACGAAGTATCGCAGAAAAACAAGCAAATAAATTGACTGCATTAAGGATTGGATTCTGATTTAATGATCAGAATATCAATGGGATGGAAATAAAGAATAAAAGAAACCTACAGCAAAACTGTAGGCTTTGGCTCAACTTTCTTTTTCTTACCCTGAACAGCCTTAAAAAAGCGACCAAATCTTTTCTGGAAACTCGTCGTACTTACTGCTTGCGACAATTCGATAACGTAGGTGAATACCTGATCTCATAAAACTCACGAATCGTTATAATATAACATTACAATAATCCGATTTCTTGTTGCTGACAACTCTCTTTTGCTGCTATTTACCGAATAGAACTAAAATGAAAAAAGCAAATACAGGCTAATAATTCAGTTTGTCACTATTTCTTATTCATATTGAGGCTGTTAGATTTTTTCACTATTAATTTTCACTTAATGAGAAAATTAATTTATATTTGTTGGTCATTTTGATATTCATCATTTCATTTCGCCATAAATCCATAAAACAGGCATGTTTATCGCCAAATCCCCATGATAAATATCAGGTAATCAGAGTAATCCAATTATTGCGATACGATTCAAAAAAGACCTGTTTTCCGCTATTAACTTATTCTGAAAACTGATTTAATTAAGCATTGATTAATAATTATTATCACTTTGAGACAGCATTCTGATGGCGCTTTTTTTACAAAACTGCTTGGCTTTCCCTGTTGTTATTTTCAGTGGGTTATTATTTATTGTTTTGTTTTATTGGATATGTGCTGCTTTTGGTTTGCTCGATATTGATTTCCTGAGTGTGGATGTGGATAGCTTCGATGCATCTTCTCTGGCTGGCTGGTTAACAAAACTCGGCCTCACTGGCGTTCCCGTCACTGTTATTATTACGCTCATTACTCTGATTGGCTGGCCACTCAGCTATTTCAGCATGCACTTGATGCTCCGTTTTATTGAAACTGATGTGCTCCGTTATTTACTTGGAACCGCCACTTTCTTTATTGTGAGTTTCATTGCCCTATTACTGACGGCAATGATATTGCGCCCATTACAACCGAAATTGTCCAGACTCAATCGTTCCAACAGTGTTGACAATCTGATTGGCAAAGTCGCCGAAGTCCGTTCCCCCATTGTGACTGAACAGCGTGGTGAAGCCCTGATGGATAATCACGGAGCCAGTTTAATCTTACAAGTGCGGGCACCAGAAAGTGACGGTATTACTCGTGGAGATCGTGTCGTATTGATCAGTTATGACGCTGCAACCCACAGTTACGCCGTGGTGAGTGAAGATGAATTTAAGTTGTAACGTCTTACTTGCCACTGTTTAACATTTAATCGCCACTTAACGTTTTAATCACTATCGTAAACCTTGCTATCTGACATGTCTCACTCAACATTCCGGTCATGGATGAATAGCAGCTTAAGTTCCGGGCTTCTGACGCCTTACCCGTCAGCCCCAAAATAAAATGGAGAAACACATGTCAGATATTGCCATGGCAGATTTCATGCCTTTCTTGATCATCGTTGCGACGATAATTGTCGTCATTCTGGGTTTCTTTGGGCTTTTCAAAGCGTTTTACATCAAAGTCCCGCAAGGAACCGCGCTGATCGTCAACGATATGTCCTCCCAGCCGAAAGTGCATTTTACCGGTGCGCTGGTCTATCCGATTATTTACAAAAAGGAGTTCATGCGCATTTCTTTGCTGACTCTGGAAGTCGATCGCCGTGGTAAAGATGGCCTGATCTGTAAAGATAACCTGCGTGCCGACATTACCGTTGCATTCTACCTGCGTGTTAATGAAACCACCGAAGATGTACTGAAAGTGGCGAAATCCATTGGTGTAGAACGTGCCTCTGATCATAACGCCGTCAATGCCCTGTTCAGCGCCAAATTTTCAGAAGCACTGAAAACCGTAGGTAAACAATTCGAGTTGTCAAAATTGTTCGAAGATCGCCAAAACTTCCGCGATCGCATTGTTGATGTCATTGGTAAGGATCTGAACGGCTATGCACTGGAAGACGTCGCCATCGACTATCTGGAACAAACGCCGAAAAACTCTCTGGACCCGAACAATATTTTCGATGCGGAAGGCATTCGTAAAATTACTGAAATCACCGCCATCCACAATATTGAAACCAATCAGAAAGAACGCGATCAAGAACTGGCTATCCAAAAGAAAAACGTAGAAACCCGTGAAGCCAGCCTGGCACTGGAACGCCAGCAAGCGGATGCAGAAGCCCGTCAGAAGCGTGAAATCGAAAGTATCCGCGCCCGTGAATCTGCTGAAACTCTGCGTGTACAGGAAGAAGAGCGCTTGAAAGCAGAGCAGGCTCGTATTCAGACCCAACAAGAAATTGAAATCCGCGAAGAAAATCGTCTGCGTGAAGTCGAAGTGGCACAACAAAATCGCTCCCGTGCCGTCGCCATTGAGATGGAAAAAGTCATTCGTGCACAAGAATTGGAAATTGTTTCCCGTGAACGCGAAGTCGAGCTCCAGCGCATCGATAAAGAAAAAGCGCTGGAAGAAGAGCGTAAAAACATCTCTAACGTGATTCGTGAACGTGTTGCCGTAGAGAAAACCGTGGCGCAGGAAGAAGAACGTATCAAAGAAGTCCGCATGGTTTCCGAAGCCGACCGCCAGAAGCAGGTCACCATTATTCAAGCCCAGGCCAAAGCGGAGCAAGAGCTGGTTCGTCAGGTGAAACAAGCCGAAGCGGATGAGAACAGCGCCAAGTATAAAGCATTGGAAATCAGTACGATGGCACAAGCAGAGCTGGAAGCTACCGCCAAGCAGTCAGAAGCGAAAAAACGTATGGCCGAAGGTATTGAAGCTGAAGAAGCCGCATTAGGCCTAGCCGAAGCACGAATTCGCCAAGCCAAAGCCGAAGCCGAAGAGAAAGAAGGTCTGGTACAGGCGAATGTGATTGCAGAAAAATTGCTGGCAGAAGCCCGTGGTAAGCAGGAAAAAGGTCTGGCAGAAGCGCGAGTTCTGGAAGCCCAGGCCAGCGCAGCCGAGAAACAAGGCCTTGCCGAAGCGAAAGTTCTGGAAGAGAAATTGGCAGCACAGGCTCGCGGTGATGAACAACAAGCCAATGCCAGAGAAAAACTGGGCTTGGCGGATGCCAAGGTGCTGGAAGAAAAACTGGTGGCGCAGGCTCGCGGTGAAGGCCAACTGGGTTCGGCACAAGCAGAAGTTATCCGTCAGCGTCTGAAAGCAGAAGCGGACGGCCTGACCGACAAATTCACGGCGATGGGTAATCTCAACGATACCGCCCGCGATCACGAAGAGTTCCGTATGCAGCTTGAGAAGAACTTCGAACAAGCGATATCTTACGCAGTCGCCTGTCTGAGCAAGGCCAGCAGCTACATGAAAAAGCCAGCCTGTTGAACAGCCGACGTCTGGAAGAGTTTGGCAAAAACCAGACTGACATTATCGGGCGTATCCGCATCCGCACAGAAAACAACTGCGTTGCCCGTGATATTGTCCGTGTCGGCAATTGGTTATTGTTTGGTTACAACGTATTCCTTGGCTTAAAAAAAGAGACGCGGGTTGAAGATGTTTTTTCCCTGTACCGGCTCAAGAAAGAAAATGACGAATATGATGTGGAATCCGTCCCGCTGACAGGCACGTTTCTCAACATCACCAGCTTCGTACAGGATTTCAACGAACTTTACACCTACTACAAAAACACCCAACTATTGGAACTGGTCGAACGTGATGGCAAACTGCTCGCCAGCTTTCAGATTGGTGAACGAATTACCGATATTCGCGTGTTTCGCTGGGCTATCTCCAGCGACAAAACAGAAATAACCTATATTGATAATCGCGGTGAACGCGATATCGCCCTGCCTCCCGCCTATGATTTTGAATGGCAGAAAACCACGCGCGAAAACACCGTGAATGGTCGCTATCCACATATGAACATTCTGGATACCGTGTTTGTGGAAACCATTGGCGGCGATCTGACCATTAAATGTGAAAACAATACTGAAGATGGATTGGGGATCTACCGGGAAGCGGTGCTGGATAAAACCCAATCACTGGATGATGCCCAGATTGAATACGCCCAGACAGGCAGCCTGATCCTGTTGAAAATCCTGCCCTACCGTGAAGAATCCTGGCGTTATCTGGTTTATAACACGCTGACCCAAAGCGTACAGCGTATTGATGCCATCGGACTGGCCTGTGTCCAGTTACCGGAAGATCACGGTATTATTTTCCCCGGCGGCTATTATCTGCAAAACGGGGAATACAAAACTTTCGATCAGCCGATGGATGGCATGCGGTTTCGCCGTGTCCGCCGCTCCCCAAATGGCGAAGATGTCATGTACATCTTCTATGAACCCAATTTAGGCCGTTTGGCTCTGTTCAATTACAACTTAATCGAACGCAAACTCCAAAATCCACTATTTGGTCACGGCTATGCCATGCTGGAAGATGGTCAGATGGTGCTGTTTGAAGGGCAATCAGAGGAACCAACCCGCATCCATCCGATGCAAATCTGGCAAACCCCGTTCTATTCTGACGAATACGCCGCTCGCCAACCTGCGAGAAACAGCTTTTTAGGCCGCATCGGTAATGCTGAACTGGTACGCGGTATTTCCGATCTTTACCATATCGCCAAAGAAATTGAACAACAGCAGATTTCCTCCCTGCTCTACGAAAAACTCTGCCAGGATGCCCGCCGTTTGGTAGATATCTACTATTGGCTCAATGACGAACAGAGCCTGCATATCTCCGGGTTACTGAAAGAGATTGCCAATACCGGTGAGAAGGTACTGGATGAATACGAAAAAGTAGAAAGTATCCGTCGCCAGTCCATTCGGGCCATGAATGAGGCGACATCACATCAGAAAGCGTTACTGACAGCGATGCTGCCTGAAAGCTGGACTGAAACTCAGCAATTTATTGAAGCCTTAAACAGTCTGAGTATCCAGCGTGGTCACTTGATCACACTGCGCGACCATCGTTATATCGATCTGTCCCGCCTTGATGAAATGGAAGCGCAACTGGCTGATAACCAACAGCGCATTTCACTGGCAACTGCCGAATTTCTTGCCAGCGAAAAAGCACTACAACCATTTACCCAGCAATTGCAAGAACTGGAAAAGCAGGTTCAGGCCGCTGCCAACCGCGCCCAGCTTAGCGAGCCACTGGCGGGTATGGAGAAAATGTCCACCGATCTGGATATGCTGTCAAACCTGATGGCTTCGTTGAAATTCGAGGATACAACCCAACAGACCCATATCATTGAATCAATTTCCGAAATTTATGCCCTGCTGAATCAGGCTCGCGCCAGACTGCAACAACGCCGTAAAGAACAGGGCGCGGTTGAGTCCGTCGCGCAGTTTGGTGCACAATTTAAATTATTCAGTCAGGGAATTACCAACGCCCTGACACTTTCTACCGATCCAGAACGCTGTGATGAACAGCTTTCCCGCCTATTGGTACAACTGGAAGAGCTGGAAACCCAATTCAGCGATCACGATGAGTTCCTGAATGACATTCTGGATAAACGTGAAGAGTTGCTGGAAACCTTTGAAACTCACAAGCAGTCATTGCTGGATGAACGTCAGCGTAAGACCCGGAACTTGCAGATTGCGGCAGAACGTCTGCTGGATAGCGTGAGTCGCCGGACAGCAAAATTGTCTTCCCTTGATGAACTGAACGCCTTCTTTGCTTCCGATACCGTATCGTTGAAAACCCGCGAAATCATTGAACGTTTGCGGGAACTGAAAGACAGCGTAAAAGCAGACGATATCGATGCCAAATTTAAAGCTGCGCGAGATCAGGCGATTCGCAGCCTGCGGGATAAGACTGAAATCTATGAAGATGGCGGAAACGTTATCAAGCTTGGTCCACGCCACCGTTTCAGCGTGAATACCCAGGAGCTGGATCTCACTATCCTGCCACGGGGCGATCATCTTTATCTGCACCTGACAGGCACAGATTATCAGGAACCCATTGATAGCCCGGAACTTGAATCCCTGAAACCTTATTGGTCAATTACTCTCGAATCAGAATCCCCTCAGGTTTATCGTGCTGAGTACCTTGCTTATTCACTGATTTATGCAGCGAGTAAAGAACATGATGACCTGACACTGGATGGCTTGAAATCCCTGTTAAGCAAGCCAGACATTCTGGAAAAAACCGTCCGTGAATTCGCAGCACCCCGCTATAAAGAAGGCTATGAAAAAGGTATCCATGACCATGACGCAGTGGAAATCCTGCGTAAATTAATTCCGGTTGGGGAAAGTGCTGACCTTTTACGGTTCAACCCTCATGCCAGAGGGATTGCCGTGCTTTTTTGGGAACAAGTCCAACACGAAGAACAGCCTGCATTGTGGCCTGAACGTGCCCGTACCTGTACCAATATTTATCAGCTTTTCCGCAATGAGGCTGGCTTACTGGATCTCCAGACGGAGATCGAAGCAGAGATTAGCCTGTTCCTTGAACGCCATCCAATCAAATGTGAGCCTTACCAACAAACACAATCAGCGGAATACCTGAGCCTGGCACTGAGCCGGACAAACGTAGAATTCAGTTTCAGCAAATATGCCCGTACATTATTGGAAGGGCTGCAATCTGAGTTGGAAAAAGCCCATATGTGGGGGGATTTCAGCCACTCCCAACAGAATCTCGGTCAACGTTTTACTCAACGCTGGATGCTGGTGGAAAATTGGCTGAATGGCCTCTGTTCCCTGCCAGAATTTTCCTCCCTGAAAGGGTATATTTCAGAGGCTGTGGCGTTGGTTTTATCAGAAAAAACGCTGAATGTCCGTTTCAGTGAGGTGGATCTGCACTTTACTGTCACTGGCTTGATTGGTGAGCACCCTTCCATCGTTAACCAAGCTCTGACTCTCAGCCTTGATGACTATTTCTGCCGGATGCGCAAACAGCGCAAAGTATTTATTCCGGCCTATCATCATTATCAGGAATTACGCCAAGGCGTATTAAATCAGCAGAGAAAAAATCTGCGGCTCCATGAATTCAAGGCTCGCCCGCTCAGCTCATTTGTACGTAATAAACTGATCAATGATGTTTATCTGCCACTGATTGGCGATAACCTTGCCAAACAGATCGGGGCGATCGGGGAAGGTAAACGAACGGATCTTATGGGGATGTTATTAATGATCTCCCCGCCCGGCTACGGTAAAACAACGTTGATGGAATATATCGCCAATCGTCTTGGTTTGATCTTCATGAAAATCAACGCACCTGCATTGGGGCATGATGTTTTGTCACTCGATCCCGCTCAGGCGCCAAACGCCACCGCACGTCAGGAACTGGAAAAGCTGAATCTGGCGCTGGAAATGGGCAATAACGTGATGCTGTATGTCGATGATATCCAGCACACCAACCCTGAATTCTTGCAGAAATTTATTTCCCTGTGTGACGGTACACGACGTATTGAAGGAGTCTGGAAAAACCAGACCAAAACCTACGATATGCGAGGGAAAAAATTCTGTGTTGTTATGTCTGGCAACCCTTATACCGAATCTGGCGAATTGTTCAAAATCCCGGATATGCTGGCAAACCGTGCTGATATCTACAACCTAGGGGAAGTATTGGGTGGTATGGAAGAGGCATTTACGCTGAGCTATATCGAAAACAGCCTGACATCGAATCCGGTTCTGGCACCGCTGGCATTACGTGATATGAACGATTTGTATCTGTTTATTGATAAAGCGATGGGCAAGCCATTCTCCAGCAATGGCCTGAGCTATCCCTATAGTGAAGCAGAGATTACTGAGATTGTTGCAATCCTTGAGCGCCTGCTGCTGATGCGGGAAATCGTATTTAAAGTGAATCAGCAATACATTGCCAGTGCTGCACAATCCGACAAATACCGGACAGAGCCGTCGTTCAAGTTGCAGGGCAGTTACCGCAACATGAACAAACTCAGTGAAAAAATTTCTGCTGTTATGAACGCCGAAGAAATACGCCGCATTATTGATGATCACTATTTAGGTGAAGCCCAATTGCTGACAAGTGGCGCCGAAGAAAACCTGCTCAAACTGTCAGAGATTCGCGGCACAATGACACAGGAAGAAGCACAACGCTGGCAGCAAATTAAACGCGATTTTATGCGAAATAAAGCACTGGGTGGTGATAATGCCGATGTGGGTGACCGCGTTGTGGCTCAACTGGCTGATTTGGTTGAAAGTATTCAGTCTTTGGGAAGCTACCCGAAGCATTAAAAGGAAACTTTAAGGTATAAAAGAAATGGAAATTATGATTGCCGTTATAGTGATTTTTTTCCTGATTATCAGTGGGATAACCGGAGGAATCAGTCTTTATAACCGTTTAATTTTACTACGCAATAACGTTGATAATGCCTTTGCCAATATTGATGTTATCTTGAAGCAACGTGCTGACCAGATACCGACTTTAGTATCTATTGTTTCTAAAGCGATGTCCCATGAACGTGAGATCTTTACGGCACTCAGCTCTGCCCGCCAGAATTACCTGAATTCTGGCTCTCTGCCTGAAAAGATCGACGCCTCTAATCAGATGGAACAAGCGCTGAAAGCGGTTATAGCGATTTCAGAAAATTATCCGACGCTGATTTCCGGCGAGAACTTTATTGAACTCCAAAAAGCAGTCAGTAGTGTGGAAGATAAAATTGCTCGCCGACGTGAAAACTTCAATGATGCAGTGACAATCTATAATACCGGCATTCAGCTTTTTCCCGCTCTGCTCGTGGCAAATGCGCTTAAATACCAACGCCTTCCTCTGTTAGACATTCCCGCAGAAGAGAAAAAATATAACGGTATCCGGTTCGAATAAATCACTTTTATACCCAATGGATTTCAAGGTGCAGCGCGACGGCAAGGGAATGAATCCCCAGAAGCATAGATAACTATGTGACTGGGGTGAATGAACGCAGCCAACAAAGCGGCAACTTGAAAGACGACGGGTAATCAAAATAGGCAATTAATGGCTTCTATTATCGCTTCAATCATTTTCAGTGCTGTTTTGAGTGGTGCTACCGTCATTCTATTCTCAGAGATTTATAACGTTCACATCAACAGAAAAAGATGGGTATCAATAACAGCAGCAATCAGCAGTTTGTCGGCAAGTATCGTCACTTACCTCAATGAAGATAATATCCTGTATGTTATAGGCTTCTTCTTTATCCTTCTTATTCTGGTCGCCCTAAGTGCCAAAGCATGGGATATTCTCAAATCCTGCCTTGAGCTACTCAATAATATCAGAAAGGGAAAAATAACGATCTTTCAGGCTGTTATTCACGTGATATTAACGCTCTTGGCAACCGCCATTACCTATAGTATGAATTATTTAGACAAATCCATCTCTTTCGGGTTATTTGCCGGATTTTTTATCGTAGTCGGTTTGTTAATATGGCGACAAAAAACCCCAAAAAAACAGTTCCTCAAACTCCAGCAAATGCTTCCTACTTCTAAAATAAGCTCAATGGCGATGGGGTTAGTGGAAGTGCAAGGCAAAGCGATTGCTGAAAAACAAAAATTGCGCACCGCTCCACTGAGTAAAAGAAAATGTATTGCTTATCACTATACCGTACATCAAGAAACTAAAGATTCCGCAGGGAAAAAAGACTACAAAACAATCAATAATGAAACCAAATGTGCGCCTTTCAAAATTCAGGATGAGACAGGTTCAGCTTCTGTGATTACTGATGGTCTGTCACTGCTTTCCCTGCCTCCTACATGCAAATATGAAAAGGGAAATATGCGTTATGTCGAGCGGGCAATCTTCAACCATGACACCATTATGTTAATTGGCTCAGCCGCTGAAAAAGATAATCAGGTCGTGATCCAGAAAGACATCGAAAACGACATCTTGGCGGCATCCCCAATCGAATCTGTTAAACACTGGAATAAATATCATCCACTGAAAAAATCTGCCTTAACATTTATCGTGATAGCCGTATTTCTGAGTGCAATTGTGCTGGCCATTCCATACGAATATAACGGGCAAACACTGACTCTCATGTTTAATAAATCTCTTTTACTCAGTTGGCTGTTTTAACAGGGAAAGTTAATGAATCATCTTATGATCGCCGCTTTTATCATAATTATCTTGTTGGTTTTGTTGTTCTATTATTTGACCGATACCTACAATAAGGTTATCACGCTGAAAAATTACACCGAGAAAGCCTTTGCCAATATTGATGTATTACTAAAACAGCGGGCAGATGAAATCCCTGAATTATTAAGGATCGCTGAACAGGCCATGTCACATCAAAAAGCTCTGCTTTTGGAACTTGCCGAATTACGAGAACGTTACTTTGCCAGCTCTGATGCTAATCAAAAGATAGGAATTAACAATGAAATCACCAACGTTTTGCAGAATATCAGGGTATTAGCAGAAAACCATCCTAAATTACAGGCAGCAAACAGCCTGCATAAATTACAAAAACGCATGACTTTACTGGAAAATAAAATCGCTGATCGCCGTGAATTTTTTAATGAGAGTGTCGCTCTCTATAATACTGGGATTCAAACCTTCCCTAATCTGATACTCGCTAAAATGTTAGGTTATCAACCACGCACTATGCTTGATATCAGTGCCAGTGATGAATAAGGAAATATCATGCTAACCATCCCTTTTGAACTATTTGGTTTTGCCGATATAATGGAAAAAGAGCCTGGATACGTCATTGCCATATCAACCTTTGGCCTGTTTATTCCTTTCTTCATATTCGCTATATTGCAGAAAATTCCTCCATTAAGGACTTTCTCCAATATTATCCTGGGAACTCTTGGATTATCATTGTTTCCAAATTTAATCGCATCGATGTCTCTATTTGCTCTGAATATCAAAGGAATACATGCGTTCTTTATCTGTATAATTATTATGCTGAGCTGTTTTTTCTTTATCCTGTTTAATTATCATCAGTTGGCAGATTATATTAACTCACCTTTACCTGAACATGATCCGGAAATAATCGGTAGAAAACGGAGTGAAAAAAGTAAAAAAATAAATTAGATAGCCCTTCAGCAACAGAGAACCGATAATTCTCATGTTCTCTGTTATGATAGGGAAAGAATATCTTGGTAAGACGTTTCCAATTCTTAACAGGGAGGCAATGATGACAGTATGGTTTAAACAACGCTTAAATATCCTTATAGGAATAGCCTTAATACTTATCACCATTCAGTTAATTAATACCTTCACAGGGTATGCCTTAAATCAATTCGGCCTTATTCCCCGCCATGTTCAAGGGTTAATTGGTATTCCTTTCTCTCCTTTCCTGCATGGCAGTTGGGGGCATCTGTTTAGTAACCTTCCCGTCTTATTAGTACTCAGTGCATTGCTGATGACTCACTCCATTCGTTATTACTTACTGGCCAGCCTGTTTATTATCTTGACCGAGGGAACTCTGCTCTGGTTATTTGGCCGTGCTGCCATACATGTTGGTGCCAGCGGCTGGATTTTTGGTTTATGGGGATTATTACTGGCTAATGCTTATTTCGTGAGAAGGTTTAAGGATTTCTTCTTTGCGATTCTGGTGTTCATCTTCTATCAAGGAATTGCCTTCGGTTTGCTGCCGTGGCAACAAGGCATTTCAACCGAAGGGCATATTTTTGGCGCCATCACAGGAGTCGTTTTCTCTTGGCTTGCCAAGAAATGGATAATTACACATCGCTAGTTCAGCAGGAAAAATGACGATGCAGGTGATAACAGCCGTCGCTGAATTTGAGCACGATTTGCTGCTAGAACGCACTCATTCCGGCATCACAAGGGCTAAAGAGGCAGGCGATTTAGAATTAAACCCGACAGACGATCCTCTGGGTAAGAGAATCTATATATCCTAAAACGGTTGATAGCTAAATGTCGTATTTTGCAGCTTTGCTCCCACTGAGCCTACCAGTGTTGACGAATCACAAGGCTGCGACCCCTTGGCTATCGGATTTTGCCGACAGAGTTCTCAGCTTAACGGATTGAATTAAATAATAAAATCAAATGGATATAATTAATGCTGAGTTAACATATTAAGTGCAACAGGTGAGATATTAAAAGGTGAGAGTCAACTGTGATAAATTTCACAGCTCTCACACCCGAAATAGTAGCCTGATATGCATAAACAAATCAGACAGTATCGACAGTTGACTCCAGGACAAAGATATCAGCTTCAAGCCCTACATAACAAGGGATTTCCACAATATCAGAT
>NZ_JBBMXH010000069.1:0-26467 GCF_037996725.1 Xenorhabdus entomophaga | reverse complement strand
ATATGTGGCAGCTCATCAAAAGAGTTAAGATTTTCTTGAATGCCGCTTCAGCAAATAGTTGGAAAGGAATAGGAAATATGAAATTCTCATAATTATGAAAAGTTATATATTATAAAAATGTTAATTAAATGAAATATTTTCAAAAGAACATTTCTATTCGTAATTTATTATTGATAATCAAAAATTGATATCGAAATATAAACCAAAAACAAGTAATAAAATTAATAGTAAGTTAACTTTGATTTGGATCAATTTAAAATACTTCACAGGTGAAATAATAAAATTGTAAATACTTTATTTTGCCAAAAATCTTTAAAAGATGTGATCTGTCTTAGATCATAATAGTAAACAAACGGGTATATTTCTGACTGTTTTAAAACCACATAATTGGGATGGATAATGAAAAAGATTTCTGCGCTCATCTTGGCTGCGGCTACGCTAGCTCCGTCATTCACTTTTGCTCATGAAGCAGGTGATTTTCTGTTCCGTGCAGGTACAGCAACAGTAAGGCCAAATGCTGGATCTGAAAATGTATTAGGATTGGGATCTTTTGGTGTCAATAATAATACTGAGATGGGTTTAACTTTTGGCTATATGATCACTGATAACATTGGTGTTGAATTATTGGCAGCGACACCATTCCAGCACAAAGTGAGTTTACCTAAAGCTGGTGAAATCGCTGAAGTCAAACATTTACCACCAACCCTAATGGCACAATATTATTTTGGTTCTAGAGAAGATAAATTGCGCCCTTATGTTGGGGTTGGCGTTAACTACACCACTTTCTTTAGCGAAAAATTTAATAGTGGCAATTCCACAGTACAGGCTGCTAATTTAAATAGTTTGGATCTGAAAGATTCTTGGGGAATCGCGGGCCAAGTAGGTTTGGATTATAAATTGGACAAAAACTGGATGCTGAATACCTCACTTTGGTGGATGAATATCGAAACTGACGTGAAATTCAAAGCCGGTGATACTCAGTACAAATATAAAACTCGCCTTGACCCATGGGTCTTCATGTTCGGCGTGGGATATAGCTTCTAACTGTCTGAGTGTTTAAAAGAAGTAAGTTACGTGTGTGTTTGATATAAGAGAGAACCAATGGGGCGTAATTGCCCCATTTTTTGTACCCATTACTTGGGTATAGCAATAAGCCTGCGGTTATGCAGGGCTATTTTTATTGATAAGTTAATGTGATTGTCGCTGTTGCATCCGCTTTGCCCGGTGTAATTTCCGCTTCTGTCTGGATATAACGTGCATGCAATGGAATCGTTATTCTTCCTCCTGACTGGCTGGAACCAGACACAACCGGATGGCGCATTGATATGAGGTGGTTTTGGTATAACATCTGCAAACCGACTCCTTTTGCCGTGACGTAGTCACCATGATCCAATGCCCAGATATTTCTGTTATTCCAGTTTGCAGGGGTTCCATCCAGCGTCAATCTGACATTCACATCAGCATCGCAATCTATTTTGATATCAAAATCCCGCATTCCTGCTGTACTGTTAATGCCTCGGAAGTCACTTTTTTTAATTTCTCCCATATTGACTGGAGTCATCTTTTGGCTGAGAGAACAACCTTTGGTCATGATATACGTATTCGATAAATTGAAAGTATGAACAAGGAGATTTTGGCCTAATTTGGCACGAGTCAATTTTACTGGATTGACAATACCTGACCCCGTTGTTGGCGCAATCTTAATCAACTGAACCGTTATATAACCCCATGATTTACCACAATATTGTTTTTTCCATTGAAATTTCCATGGTGGCGAGCAAGTGACTGGATTGATTGCAGTTCTGGGCAGCCAGCCAATCCCATAATCGGGTGCCCATGTGTTAATACGGATACCAACCCCCGGAACACCGGATTCATAAATGGCATCATGGTTATAGTTTGCAGGCGCAAGATCGGGTTTTTCCCATGTTGTAAGTGTAGGGGGATCGCAGAGGGCAATATTACCTTTTTCATCCACTTGATCCAGACGTATTTCTTTGATAGTTGTCCCGATGGGATGGCTTCGAGGAACTGTAATTGTACCAAAAGAAACCGGAGTTGTTCCGGGCACAAAACCCGGTGAAAACTGGCAATTATAATTTGCTAAACTATCAAAACTACTCATCGTGCCGATGAAAAATATACTTGCCAATAATAATTTCAATCTGTTGGCCATAGAATGATTTCCGCTATTTTTAAATTCATATCAAACAAATATGTCGATACTGTTATTCGCAAGAGGCTTCAATTATGTGCAGACCTGAAGCTGGTTCTTCATCAGGGAGTCGATAATTGACACGACACCCCTGTATTTCTTTGTGTCCCCACTTAACCCATACCTGACCCGATTTAGGAATGCCACTGAGATAAACTTGTCCATCATTGCTGACAATTGCGCTGTTGGGTTCATCAATATCATGCTGTTTTTCCAATGTTGCAGTTGCACCAAATGGGATCTCTTTACCTTTATGGGAAAGTACCATCAAAACGCGATAACCAATGCGAGTCTGAAAATTGGCCAGAGTCAGTGAGCCCTGAGTTGGGATAATAGTTTGCGTATTGATATCAATATCAACGTTGTTACCCATTGAATAAGTATCCAGTGCAATACGGTTTTTCCGATAGTTACTGACATAAGGCACAATGGCATAGCCTTTCCAGTCAGTCTTGATGCCGGTATGGTTTTGCACTTTGACGCCGGAAGCGCCATTAGCACGCACTAATACCAAAGTATCACCCAAAGATTGGGAAAGTGTGATGCCATAAGGATGGACAACAATCCCTCCATTTAAACCATAATTCAGTTGACTGGAGTATTTGTCGTAATTGTAACCAGCGTTGATTTGACCATAGGAACCCTTATATTCTGCATTGATATTTCCGCCAGCGCCTTTATTGTGGCTGGTATAATTTTGCTGAATGTTATAAATCAGTTTGTCATCTTCAAGAGCTGTACCATTTAAACTGAGTTGATGAGATGTATCACTGTTTTTGCTGCTGGTCATGTTATAGCTTACCCAGCTATTCTTTAGCCAACGATCAAGGGGAATCTGAACGCTGAATGAGACAATTTGCTCATTATGAGCCGAGCCGGGGAAAGCACTGTGAGAATAATTCAAACTATAATTGATTGAATTGTAATTTTTGTTATAGCCAGCATTGACATTCCTTTCGTAACCTTTTTGATGCCAGTAATTCTGTTGGAAAGCCGATAAATAGATGGATCCCCAATCACCAAGAGACTGATTAATATGTAGCTGCAATTTACTGCGTTTATTGGTGTTATTGTGGATTATTCCATTAATTGCAGTATCTAACTCATTCGCATCTTTAAAATCGTAAAAATTTTGTGTCGAGTAACGATAACCCGCGAGAGTGAAGTTAGTTCCCGTCCGAGAGAGATCTTTGGCATATTGGAAACGATAAGATTGACCATAAGAACTGGAATCCGGTATTAAATTGGTTTTGGCATAAGTAGCATCAAAAGAAAAGGAACCCCAATCAGAGAGGCTATAGCCTGTACCCAAGGCGATGGATTGATAATCTTTTGCAATCGTGGTTCCGCCATAGGCAGTGATACGGTTGGAAATACCATAAATTACTGTACCCTGCATAAAGTAAGGTTCTTTTCCACGACGGGAGTTAGATTGATATTTTCCTAAAGTCAGGGAGTGTCGCAGGCTATTTTCCCGTAGCATAAGCGGTACAGTAGAAAAAGTTTGCACAGAACGACGCTCTTTCCCATCGGCTTCCTTGACAATGATCTCCATATCTCCTGTTGAAGTTGTTGGATAGAGATCATTGATGATAAAAGGCCCGGGAGAAACGTAAGATTCATAGATAATGTAACCATTTTGCTTGATGGTGACTTGGGCATTGCTTTGGGCAATGCCCCTAATTGTCGGTGCAAAACCTTTTAAGCTATCAGGCAACATATTGTCATCGGAAGACAATTGTATTCCACGAAACTGGAAGCTATCAAAGATAGGTGAGGGCGTGTAACTGTCACCTAATATTAATTGGCTTTTTAGTGCATGGATATCTCTCTGAAGGTATGTATTGATATTTTGCCATTTTCTATTCTGACTGCTGTAAGTGGAATAGTTCCGTAAACGCCATGCTTCCCAATTGGCGCCCATCCTGAGGTTGAGAAAATGGTTTTTTGTTGAGCCGGATTGATTATCATGCCAGTCAATGGAACCATTGTAGTTATAGTTGAGTAGCAGGGACGTTAATCCCTGATCCCACAAATGTGGTGGCACATAGTCCTGCGCCTGACGAGTCAACGCAGCTTGAGGAATACTGATATCCAGTCGCTGGTGTTTGAAATCAAAAGACGTCGATGCTGATGAAATATATTGACCAAGATCAGTGAGTTCCGTTTCCTGTGTCAAATTAAGCAGTTTGGGAAATGACTCAATATTCACTCCCATTTTTTTGAGTTGTTGTACTTTAAGTCTGGGAGATAGCTTATTATTTACAATAATAAAATCGATATTTCCGGTATCCACCTTTTCCCGGTTAAGATAGATATCTACCCAATAATGGCCGGGAGGCTGTTGATCTTCTTGAGTGAAAATTGATAGATCGATATTCTCTGGAAAACCTGAATGAGTTTCCAGCGCATTAATGTTGAAATATTCTTCAGCATAAGCTTTATTGTTATACACACAAATAAATGTGGTTAACAATGCACAGAGAGGCATTTTATTATATAGGCCACGCAAGCTCAGCTTGATAAATAACGCCCAATTATCAGAAATATTTTGTTGAAGATAATGACGATAGTTATCCATGATGATTTTCTAATTTTGTTATACCCTCTATCATTCAAATGATTTTTTGAAGTCTATTGGGTATATAGTTTGTATAATTTTTTTAATTACAGTCCGCGTTTTTCTTCTGGCATTATGCCGCCAAAATCATTAATCGTTTTCCAAGTCACTTGGTTGATGTTTTGAATAGGAACATCCCAGCTCACTTGATCAAAAGGCGGGATCATACCGGCGGATTTGATTTCATAATTTTTGGCACCATTACCGGTATATAGCTCAGAAAAAGAGATATAGTAGGGGGTTGGATTTTCTGCAATAAGTTTGTGGCCATCGGCTTTAAACTTCAATGCCTTATAGGCCACGCTGGCATTGTCTGCCAGGCCCGCAGGGCGGAAGAAGAGTTTAAACCGGGATTTTACCGTGATTTGCAATTGATTTTGTTCTGTTTTGGCTGTAGCAGGAATAGACTTAATATTGAGCCAGAATAAAGATTCTCTGTCATCTGGTAAATTATTTCCGATTTTGACAATCCGTAAAATATTCTCATTCCCAGCCGTTAATTTAAAAAGTGGGGGAGTGATAATAAAAGGCACTTTGGTTTCATCATGTTCGTCCTGAACCCACGATTGGATGAGGTAAGAAATATCAGTTTCTGGATTATTAATGGAAATCGACGCTTCTTTTTGGTCACTAAGATAAACAACACGTGTACCGCCAATAACAACGCCAGCGAGAGAAATATTGGTGCTGAAGATGTAGATAAAAATAAGCATTAAAATGCGAAAGAATTTCAAAATGGCTGCTCCAAACAATATTATTTTTCAGTTTATTAATAAATGAATAGTCAGCTATTATCATTTTTTAACATTGAGATTAACTTTATATTGTTTTGGCTTCCTTGCCATAAATTCCGTTAGTTATAAACGATAGTGAAGTTAGCTACTGCATCACCTGAACCTGGCATCACAACCTGATTTGTTGCTATATATTTGGCAACGAAATTCAACTGTTCAGCTTTTTTGCCTGAAAAAGGCTGTGTACGTGAATTTTCTGCCAGTGGGATCAAGGTGTTACTGTCATTTTCATAAAGAGCGATTGCGACACCTGTAGCTGAGCTCTCTCCACGAGTACTGCTTAACGCTAAAAGCCCTGGATTGTTTACATGCGTTTGGCCATCAAATTTGACCAACGCTCCACCCACCTCTGGCGGACAGTCCGTCAATTTAATACTAAAGCGAGTAGGGGCGGAGGTACTACCAACCTTATTGAATGAACTTGAGCTGATGGTTCCCATATTTACGGTTTGATTAAGTGAGTTTGAGTCAACTTTACACGCTGTTGCGGTAATTTTTCCCGTAAATCTGATTTGCCCATCAGCAGCGTGCGCGGCAGACATAAATACAGATGAAACAAATAAAGATGAAATAATTAACTTGGTTTTCATTTTTTAATACATCCCACCTCTGCCGAATTGATACGACAGAAAAATAGATTATTGAGTTAACGTTAATGCCGTACATTAATACAGCAAATGGATTGTTTAAATTTACGCCTGAGAAACAACAAAAAAATAACAGTTAATATTTCCTTATCAACAGATAAGGTGAAGAATATAGTAGCGAGTAATTAAAAAAGTTCAAAATAATAACTTGACTAACTTCAGTATTCGGAATTTTTATGCCGTTAAGTTGGGATTAATAGAATTGTTATTCATAAAGTAGAGTGTTTTTCGAACGTGAATAAACTTTTATTCTATTTTATAAATTTAACTATTAATTGATGATATTTTGTAAAATAAAAAATTAGATGAACTACATAAATACGTTCGATTTTTTTATTGTTATTTAATTAAATCAAATATTATATTTTTGTGAACAACCCGCGGCGGCTTGGTTTTTAATCTTAATCTTTTACATAAGATGGAATTATTTGCTTTACTTATGTGAAATTAAAATAATAACAGCCAGAAAAGGTTAATTTACCCCATAGTAAAAACTGGTGGACTATTTTTGGAATCAGCAGGGATGTTTTATTGATATAACAAATAAATAACATATGAAACAGAATAAATATTTATATATAGAACAGATATTGAACTGTTTTTATAATTTTAGTTACAACATACTTTTTGAAAATAAAAAACTACAATTATCTGAAACCAACAAGAAAACATCAAAACCCTGCTACATGCCACTACAAAAAACAATCTATAATCCCAAAAGCCCATAAAAAAAAGAGCTAACATTTGCTACTGATTACATCTCATGAACAGGATTTTCCCGTTGGAAATCAAAGAATGGGGGATAGATAAGTATGAGTGAGGGTAAAAAAAGGGAGAGAATTTTATTCCTCCCTTTGGAAAACAACTTAGCGTCAAAAAAAATTGTATTAAGCTAACATTAATGGAATCGCTTATTAATGTGTTAACAACCATGCAGCGGGGATCGTTGTCAGAAATAAAACCACGATAGCCAGTTTTTCCATTACATTCAGTGGATTTCTTTCCGTATTTTGCCTGCGTGCATACAGGAAAACCAATAACCCGGGCGCATATAGCACAACTGAAAGCAGTAGATTCATTAAACCTGACGCATAAATTAGCCATAATCCGTAAGCACAGGCGCCTATTGCAATAGATAATAACGCTCGGCTGCCTCGTTCAAAAGCAACCTTCACTAAAAATGCACCTACAAGAAAGTAGGGAACAAGGATCATTTCTGACGCAATTGAAAGTAGTGTGTTGTAATTGCTTCCGCTTAACCAGATTAAAATTAACGAGACTTGAACCGCACCATTTGTGATCCAAAGTGATGATTCAGGCGCTTTCTTGTTGTTTTGTTTATTAAATACTTTTGGGAATGAGCCGTGTAAGGACGCAATAAATGGCACTTCTGCGGCCATAATTGTCCAGCTCAGATAAGCGCCACAGACAGAAATGATTAAACCAGCAATAATCACAATATTCCCGGCAGAACCCATTAACCCTACCATAAGGTTTGCCATTGAAGGATTACGCATGGCAGCTAATTCAGGTCTTGTGACTAATCCCAGTGAAAGAAGGGTAACAAGGACATAAACACCCAATGCTGAAATGACGGCCAGCACAGTTGCGATACCAATATCTTTACGTTTTCTAGCCCGGGCTGAAACAACAACTGCACCTTCAACACCGATAAAAACCCATAAAGTAATTAGCATCGTATCTTTAACTTGCTGCCAAACCGGAACACCCATTTCAATACCGGTGAAATCAAAGGAGAACACATCCATTTTGAAAGCAATGACAGCCAGAACAATAAACATACCCAATGGCAAGAGCTTCGCCATCGTAGCCAATTGGTTGACTCCCGCAGCCGTTTGTACCCCTCGAAGTACTAATCCATGAACAAACCACAATAAAGTGGATTCACCTATCAACGATTGCCACGTATTTCCATCACCGAAAATGACTGAATGTTCGGTATCGGTAAAAAAACTCAGGGCTGCAAAAACGATAACCAAATAAGAAACATTAGCAATAATGGCGCAGAACCAATAACCCCATGCAGAGCAGAACCCGACTAATTCCCCGAATCCTTCCCTTGCATAGGTAAAAATACCACTATCCAAATCCGGACGAAGACGTGAAAGCAAAAGTAAGGACGTGGCTAAAAAGAGAATACCTATGCCTGTTATTCCCCAACCAATCATTAATGCAACAGGGCTGCCTACCTGCGCCATGTTTTGTGGCAGACTGAATACGCCAGCCCCAACCATGGAGCTGAGTACCAGTGCTGTCAGAGATGTGAGGCCTAATTTTTTTTCCAAAGATACGTTCCTAAAAATAATATAATCGACACGATTAGCCAGGACACTTGTCCTGAATATCGAACACATATTGGACATTTGTTACATCCATGCGATGGATTGCAGAGAAGATTCAGTAGATAAATCTAAAAAACAGGGCGATTCTACGGAGTGAAAGGATTGTATGCAATGGTTGACTATGCAAAAAAATATAAATTTTATGCATAAAATTATGTAGAGGAGTAAGAAAACGAATTAAAGATATTTTTTCTAATATATGCTATTGCCTTGAGAAACATAGAGATGAGTAGATGATAAACATTTTTGATAATACACATTGTGTATTTTACAGACAAAAAACAAATAATGAACAATTATGCAAATCTTGTAAACAAGAAAAAAGGCACAATGTTTTTTTGTGCCTTTTTCATGGTGGGATGAATAACGTTTCGATTATTTGAATAAATCAGCACTGATCGTCACGTTACCACCATTGGATTGCCATTCTCTGGTGACATGGTAGTATTTTGCGCCTTTCTCGGCGGCACGTTTAGCAACCTGATAAGAAACTTCCGGGGCGGTAGTGTAATAACCAGTGAAAGTGATGGAATCAAATGGCACCATCTGAGCGGCGGATGCTTTGTTCAGCTCTTGAATTTTTGTGCCATTCGGTAAGGTTACAGTGTAACGTCCACCTTTTGCAGTCTGGGTTTCAAAAAAGCGTCCAACGACATTGCTTGTTGAAGTTGAAGAAGCCACACCAGGAATTTCTACTTTCTTAGCTTCTTCACCGCCTTTTTCCAGTGCCTGACGGCCTGCATCAGAATCGGCCGGAATTACAGCTTGATCAGATTGAACTTTGCGTTTTGGAGCATCTTCTTTATAAACATATGCTGTAACTATTTGGTTCCCGCCATTATTTGGTGCAATGTCACGAACAATAAAGAAGGAGGCTGCATCTTTCTTTTTGGCCGCTTTGGCGATGGCTTCTTTCATGTCAGGGTCAGTAGGGAAATAACCATTCACCGTTACCGTATCAAAAGGTTCCAAAGTAATTGCTTCTGTTTTAGGTAATTCTTTAATACCTCGGTAGATGCGATAATTAGGTGTTTTATCCGCTTTCTCTGCATCCTTATGATACAAATCGGCCACAACACGTAAATTACCACGTCCATTGAGATCGTCGAGACTTTGGATGTAAAAACTTTCAGCGCCTTTTTTATCTGCCTGACGAGAAACTGCATCAGCAGCTTCATAAATTGCATTAAAACGACCTGTGACTGCGATTCGCTCAAAAGGTTTGAGCTCTGCGGCTTGTTCCGGGGTCAACTCTTTAGCCGCATGTGCAGCAGTAATCGTGGTTAATGAGAACACCGCAGTAGCGATGATCGTTGTCTTCAGCTTCATAAAAAATCCTTTCGCCTTGCGCATTTAAAATATTTATAACGTGCTGAACATTGTTATGTATCACATAGATCGCAATTATTACATGTAATAATGCCAATTGTCGCAAGAATTTATACCTTCTAAATAAACGATTGTCAGTTTTTAGTATATGGCACTAGGAATTTTAATAAATATAGTGAGTTATATGAGATACGTTATCGTTTAGACTGGAAGGTCATTTTGTTTTTTTCTGACATTATGATGATAAATCATTGACATTATTTTCATTGCGTTACTATTTTATATTCTATTGATAGGTTTTGCTGATGGCAGAAATAAAATCAATCTAATCGTTAAATAGGCTTTAACAAGGTAATAATTGGCAATATTTCATTCTTAAAAGAAGGAAACATTATGCATATTGGTGTACCAAAAGAGCGACTTTCCAATGAAGCTCGCGTTGCTGCCACACCATCAACGGTAGAGCAATTGCGCAAGTTGGGGTTCAGCGTCACAGTTGAGACAGGAGCGGGGCTGCTTGCTAGTTTTGATGATATTGCTTATCAAAATGTGGGAGCTGATATTGCAGAATACCGTCAGGTTTGGCAATCAGATATTATTTTAAAAGTTAATGCTCCTACCGATGACGAAATTGCCTTGATGAAAGAAGGCGCTACGTTGATGAGTTTCATCTGGCCGGCACAACATCCTGAATTAATGGCAAAGTTGTCAGAACGTAAGGTGACTGTTCTGGCCTTGGATGCCGTTCCGAGAATTTCCCGCGCACAATCTTTAGATGCGCTTAGTTCCATGGCGAATATTGCTGGCTACCGTGCCATTGTTGAAGCTGCCCATGAATTCGGCCGTTTCTTTGCAGGGCAAATTACAGCCGCAGGTAAAGTACCACCAGCCAAGGTCATGATTATTGGCGCAGGTGTTGCAGGGTTGGCAGCAGTTGGCGCAGCGGGTAGCCTGGGTGCGATTGTCCGGGCTTTTGATACGCGTCCAGAAGTTAAGGAACAAATACAAAGTATGGGTGCTGAATTTTTGGAATTAAATTTCAAAGAAGAGGCAGGCTCAGGGGATGGCTATGCAAAAGTCATGTCGGAAGCTTTTATCAAGGCAGAAATGGAATTATTTTCTGCGCAGGCAAAAGAGGTCGATATTATCGTCACTACTGCGCTGATTCCGGGTAAACCAGCACCTCGTCTTATTACTAAAGAAATGGTCGATTCCATGAAACCGGGCAGTGTGATTGTTGATCTGGCTGCCCAGAATGGAGGAAATTGTGAATATACCGAGGCGGATAAACTTGTTGTGACACCAAATGGTGTGAAAGTAATAGGTTATACTGATTTGCCCAGCCGATTGCCAACTCAATCATCACAGCTCTACGGAACCAATCTGGTCAATTTGTTGAAATTACTCTGCAAAGAGAAAAATGGAGAAATCACCATCGATTTTGATGACGTCGTTGTACGCGGCGTTACCGTCATTAAAGAGGGGGAAATCACCTGGCCAGCTCCACCTATTCAGGTTTCAGCTCAGCCTGCCACCACAAAACCCTCATCAGAAGTGAAACACGAGGCCAGGCCAGAAGAAAAACCTAAATCTTCGTGGCTGAAATATGGGGGGATCGTATTGGCGATAATTCTGTATGGCTGGTTGGCACATGTTGCACCGAAAGAGTTTTTATCTCACTTCACCGTGTTTGCGTTGTCTTGCATCGTAGGTTACTACGTTGTCTGGAACGTCAGCCATTCGTTACATACACCATTAATGTCGGTCACCAATGCGATTTCAGGGATCATTGTCGTCGGAGCCGTGTTGCAAATTGGAGCAGGGGGCTGGGTGAGTTTCTTCTCATTCATTGCAATATTAATCACCAGCATCAATATCTTCGGTGGTTTTACTGTCACCCAACGTATGCTGAAAATGTTTCGTAAAGGATAAGGGGTAACTTATGTCGAATGGAGTATTTTCGAATGGAATAGTCACAGCGGCATATATTGTTGCTGCCATTTTATTCATTTTCAGCCTTGCCGGGCTTTCCCGTCATGAAAGCGCCAAACGGGGTAACATTTTTGGCATCGTTGGTATGACAATTGCGTTGCTTGTCACTATCTTAGGGCCTGACTCCGGTAAAGTTAGCTGGATTATTTTAGCAATGATCATTGGTGCTGTAATCGGCATTCGTCTCGCCAAAAAAGTGGAAATGACGGAGATGCCTGAATTAGTTGCTATCCTGCATAGTTTCGTCGGTTTGGCGGCGGTTTTTGTGGGATTCAATAGCTTTATTTCCCATGATATTTTTGCAGATTCCGTTATGGAAAATATTCATCTGACAGAAGTCTTCCTGGGAGTCTTTATTGGTGCCGTGACATTTACCGGTTCAGTTGTGGCATTTGGTAAATTGAGAGGAAAAATTTCTTCCAAGCCGTTGATGTTACCACACCGTCATAAACTTAATCTGGCAGCTTTGGTCGTCTCTTTGATACTGATGATCACTTTTGTGAGAACAGAAAGTGTTGGATTACAAGTTTTCACTTTGTTGGTGATGACAATCATTGCACTTACTTTTGGGTGGCATTTGGTTGCTTCTATCGGTGGCGCAGATATGCCCGTGGTTATTTCCATGCTGAATTCATATTCAGGTTGGGCAGCCGCAGCCGCAGGCTTCATGCTAAGCAACGATTTGTTGATAGTCACAGGTGCTTTGGTGGGTTCTTCGGGGGCTATCCTTTCATATATTATGTGCAAAGCGATGAACCGTTCCTTTATCAGTGTTATCGCCGGCGGTTTCGGTACAGATAGTGTTTCCTCAGGTGATGAACAAGCGATGGGGGAATATCGTGAAACAACACCGGAAGAGGTCGCTGAACTGTTAAAAAATTCCACTTCAGTCATCATCACTCCGGGTTATGGTATGGCCGTTGCTCAGGCACAGTATCCGGTTCATGACATTACCGCGAAGTTGCGTGAAAAGGGTATAAATGTTCGCTTTGGCATTCATCCGGTTGCTGGGCGTTTGCCGGGGCATATGAACGTGCTGCTTGCCGAAGCAAAAGTTCCTTATGATATCGTTTTGGAAATGGATGAAATCAATGATGACTTTACTGAAACAGATACCGTTTTGGTTATCGGAGCCAATGACACAGTAAACCCGGCCGCTCAGGAAGATCCTTCAAGTCCTATTGCTGGAATGCCGATATTGGAAGTCTGGAAAGCACAAAACGTTATTATATTTAAACGCTCAATGAATACGGGATATGCCGGAGTACAAAATCCGCTTTTCTTTAAAGAGAATACCCAAATGTTATTTGGCGATGCTAAAGGGAGCGTCGAAGCAATTCTTCGGGCCTTATAATACCAAAGAGCCTCCTGTTATAACAGGAGGCTCTTTTTTCCACCATTATTTCATGAAATAAAATGGATGTTGGTTATGTGTTAATAACTTTGTTTTGTTGAATTGAAAAAAACCAACACATTAACCCAGTTATCAATGAGCTGATAATTATCAAACACCAGGTGCTCACATAACCTGCTGATTGAATATAAGCCCCAATTAGAATATAGGTAGGCATAAGGCCAACGTTTCTGATTGTTGTCAATATCCCACTTATGCGCCCCCGATGACTACTTGGAGAATTATTAGCTAAATATACGCCTTCTTTGGTTAAAAGCAGAACCTCTCCCAAAGAAAGGAAAAACCATGCTATAAACTGAATGTTGACTGAGCCATAAAATAATGTCAGGCCATATCCTAGTGCAAAAGCAAAACCAGAGATGGAAAGGCTTTTAATATCACATAATTTTTCCGTTAGCTTTATTATTATTGGTGTGATAATAACAATTAATATACTTGAAAATGTCATTAATTGCCCATACAGAATAGGGCCTTGCTTTTCAAATAAATGACTTAGGTAGAGCGGGGTAGTGATTACCATCTGATTCAACGAAAACCAAAGAAAGGTACATAAAACGCCAAATATGAGCAATCTTGGTCTCTCTTTAAAAACCTGCCATACTGAATCTCCGGTAGCTCTTTCAAGCTCAGGATAATCTGTTTCATTAGTTTTATGGTGATGAGTATTATGACTTACACCGAATAACACAATGAAAACACCGATTAAACTTGCAATCCCATTTCCCCAAAAAACCCACGCGGTGAAATTCCAAAAAAGATAGCCAGCTAATATAGGACCAATACCAGAACCTAAACTGTATGCAAGGTAGCTTAATGACATTACCGCACTGCGATTATTTTTGGATGATATATCTGCTGTAAGTGCATTACTGGCAGGAAGCGCTACGCCATAAAAAAAATAACCTAAGAAAAGTAAAGCAGGTAACATTACATGCCAGTCTGAAAAAAAACCGCTGAATATCAGAATTAATGAACCTACTGCCTCTCCCAGAACCATCACGTTCTTATGCCCGAAAATATCAGATATTTTACCTCCGATAAGATTACCCATAAGAAAAATCGCGGTGATCCCCATAGCCAGACCACCAGCCACTGTCGTTGAGTATCCAAGTTTTTGTGTGAGTAAAAGAAGCATGAATGGCATAATAAAATTACCCAGACCAAGAACAAATTTTGCCAATGCAATAAAATATATGTCTTTAGGTAATCCTTTGTACATCAGTAATGGACTAAGCAATTTCATAGATATTTATATTTTCCCTGTTATTTTTCTGAAAAATACGGCATTGACGATTCCGATAAATGAGAGAAATGGTCATATATACGTCAAACGATTATGCTAAATAGTATATTATTTTTATTATGGAAATCAGACAAAAATATCGACAAGTATAATGAATTTCGTGATGTTGATTGGATGGGGTGTTAGCATCGAAAGCAGCAACTATACCAATAACATACAATAAAGAAGCTGTATGATTGTGTTTGCCTATTTGTCATGATTTTATTATTCATGTTGCGAGATAATTTTACTATGCCATTTTTATTCTGGGATAATATTTTCTGACCAGAATGTTAAATGAATTACATATTCATTGTTTATGTATAACTTTATTCTTTTGATATTGATTAAAGTTTATTTGTTGCTAATTTAAAGTTATTTGATTTAGGCTAAATAATGTTAGTGCGTAACGGCCTGATTCTGTGAGAATTCGAGGAGTGGAAATGGTACTTGGTGATATTTATATCACCGTGCTTTTGATTAATTAACTTAAGGAATTAGCAATGAAAAATGATAAGGTGATGATTCTGCCAACCAAATGTGAGAAAGTAAGTTTATCGATATCACAAGAACAAAAAGAGTCATTTCATCATATTAAAGGTTATTCGGAGAATTACCACATATCAGTATGTTATAAATTGGTGGGAAATTTAAATATTGATCTGTTTCAGAAAGCCTTAAATGCTCTATCTGTCCGTCATGACATATTATGTTCAACTTGGATTGAAAATAATTCTTTTCCGGTTGTTGATTCTCTGAATGAAGATATTTCATTTCCCCTGGAAATTGTTGATCTCCGTAAAATTGATGAGCAGGAAAAGAGGATCGCTCAGGTTATTGATGAAATAATCAATGCTCCCTTTGATTTTACCCGAGGGTCATTGTTAAGGGCTGTTTTAATATTATTGGATGATGATGAATATATGTTTTTATTAAATCAGAATCCTGTTATTTCTGACTATTGTTCCGTTCGCATTCTTATTAATGAATTATGTGTTATTTATAATGATCTATTGAACCATCGGGCAGTTTCTTTGCCGCCCGCCCCTCACCATGCTACTCCGGCAACCTATTCAAGGCTTAACAGTGTGTCCCAAGAAGGGGATATCTGTGCATTTACTCTTGATAAAAATTTAACAAGTCAGCTTAAGCAGATTAGCCAGAAACATGGAATAACCCTGTTAATGACCGTTATGACGGCTTGGGCTATTGTGCTTAATCGGCTTTCAGGGCAGGACAGTGTTGTTATTGGCACTCCTTTTGCCAACAGAAATATTACAGAGCCTCTTACCAATACCTTGCCAATACGGATTGATATTGATGATGACACCACAATTGAAGAATTGCTTGCGCAGGTCAGCTATACAATGGTTAATGCGCAAGATAATCAGGATATGCCTTTTGAACAGCTTGTTGAAGCTATAAGTTCTGAAAACAGGGTCGCTTATCCCTCTGTTTTTCAGGCTGTTATAAATTGGCTGGACTGTTTTGAAAGCGAATATGAATTTGAAGGGATCAAAACATCGCCGATTGATTATTATTCAAATACAGTAAAAGTTGATCTTGAATTGTTTATGTACCACCGAGATAGTGAAATTATCGGTGGAATACGCTATGCAACAGTGCTGTTTGATAAACAAGTCATCGAACGTCAGTTAAATTACTTTCTTATCGCTTTGTGCACCATAGCAAAAAATACAGCTCAGCGTGTTAAAGACATTGATATTTTGCCAGCGGATGAACGAACGCTATTGCTAAATCAATGGAATGACACAGCCGGTGATTATCCGTCAGAACACTGTATCCATGAACTGCTTGAATGGCAGGCGATAAAAACACCGCAAGCCCCTGCATTGGTGTTTAATGATCATATCCTGAGTTATGCAGAATTGAACCAGCAGGCTAACCGATTAGCACACCGACTGATTGCTGAAGGGGTAATTCCGGATAGCCGCGTGGCTATTTGTGTTGATCGGACTCCGTTGATGGTGATTGGTTTGCTGGCAATTTTAAAAGCGGGCGGGGCTTACGTTCCACTTGATCCTAATTATCCAGCGGCACGCCTTCACTATATTCTTGATGATGCTGATCCCGTCTTACTATTACAGGATGAAGTCGGGACAAATAAGTTACATGGCATCTCTGTGACAAAAAAACAGCTGGACATAAATGCTGTTCTGGCAGAAGGCGTTGAATTCTCAGCCGAGAACCCCAGTGTAATGGGGCTAAACTCACGTAATCTGGCTTATGTTATCTACACATCAGGTTCAACCGGCAATCCGAAAGGCGTGCAAAATGAACACCGCAGTGTGATGAATCGTTTGTATTGGATACAGCAAACTTATCAGCTTACACCTGATGATGTGGTGTTACAAAAAACCACGTTTAGTTTTGATGTTTCTGTTTGGGAGCTATTTTGTAGCTTTATCAATGGCGCCAAAATGGTATTGGCAACCACAACGCAACAAAAAAACCTCTCACTGCTGGTTCAGTTAATCAACCAAGAGAAGGTAACCACACTTCATTTTGTGCCTTCAGTATTGACCGCATTCTTAAAAGAATCCGATGTAGCACATTGTGTAACGTTAAAACACCTGTTTTGCAGTGGTGAAGCATTGCATCCGATAACGGTGAAACATTGTCAGGCGTTGATGCCTTGGGCCAGAATATATAATTTATATGGCCCGACAGAAGCTGCGATTGATGTGACGTACTGGCACTGTCCCGATAATTTCAATGGTCAGGTGGTGCCGATCGGCAAACCCATTACGAATTCCCGTATTTATTTATTAGATGACCAACAACGGCCTGTCCCTTTAGGCGCTGTCGGCGAATTATATATTGGGGGCGTGGGTGTTGCCCGCGGTTATCTGAATCAACCGGAACTGACAGCAGAACGTTTTCTGGCCGATCCTTTTTACTCAGAACCTGATGCCCGCATGTACCGGTCTGGCGATTTGGCCCGTTATGATCATGACGGCAACATTGAATATATCCGATTTATGCGTTGCCCTGGCCATCCGTCAATGAAGGATGGGTATCGACTATGGAAATGCTGGCAACCAGACTAATTGCCTTTATAAAAGCAGTTCAACCAGAAGGCCCATACCGAGTATGTGGTTATTCTTCTGGTGGAATACTGGCCTATGCCATTGTTCAGCAACTGCTGAATAGCGGCGATAAGGTTGATTTCCTTGGGCTGATTGATACATTTTCCCCTCATTGTTTCAGGAAATTAACGACTCAACTCAAACATGAGTTTTTAACTGAATTAGCAAGGCAATCAGGGAACGAACACTCCATTGAAATTTCAGCATTATATCCGCGAACTGATGAACTAAGTTGGGTGCAATTGATTGAGTTTGTACAGCAATTAGGATTATATCCCCCAAATCTGAGTTCTGACTTAGTCGCAAGGCATATGGAGCAGAGAGAAAACTATGCGCGAATAGTTAAAGATTATGTGCCGGAAACCCTGACGGTAACATTGCATCAATTCTATGCGACAGAGCCTTCTCCACTTATGCCTGTTGTTACCGGTTCCGAACAGGAATCTTTAACCATGGACTGTTCATTAGGGTGGGGGGAAGTAATGCCTGCTTCTTTACTGCGGCTGATTGCTGTTCCTGGTAATCATTCCAGTCTGTTTGAAGATAAAGAAAATAGAATTGTTTTGGCTCAGGTGCTCAATAGGGCATTAGCAAGCAATGATTACACTTAGTCATTTAGTATGGCAGTGATAATCATCCAATCCGGCATACATTAATGTATGCCGGATTTTTTTAATATCTTTGAGTTATGACGACTCTTTCATTCTGAAAATGGGAGGAAAGGTCGGGCGATAAATTTCCGATATTTCTTCTTACGGATAAGTTGCGTAAGGTCAAAACCTTTTCCTGCCCAATCTGTCGCAATTGATGCTTTTTCCAGTGTCGCGGACGTGTCTTTCTGTGTGACTTCACTTGCCACGCTAGTCGCAAGGCTACTGACATTAAGAAGGTCTTTAGCATAATCTATGGTTTTGTCTACTACGCCTGTATTTTTCTTGGCTCTCTCCATTTCTTCTAATTCAGTTAAAGCATCTCCAGTACCATGTCCTTTTAATCGCAAGTGGCTATCAATTTGTAATCCGAACTCACCAAAAAGAGATACACCTGCGGCACCTAAACTGAAATAAGCCAAAACATCAGATGCTTCAGGATTACTCTCCGACAGGATTTCCGAGGCTGTACCTGTTATTAAAGAGGTGGCTGCCAATCCTTTGAATGCGTAAGAAAGATATGAAGAAAGACTTTTTGTTGCCTCCTCTTTACCGATATCTGTTATGATGGCCATTCCTTTTTTCCGAAAAAAGAAGCTTCCGCCTTTAGCCCGGGCAAGGCGTTCGGAAAGTCCCCTGGCACCACGGAGTACTCGTTGAACCTCTATTTCAGCCAATCCGAACCCTCCTGTAATCCCCAGCCCTAATGATGCCCAGCTTAGTTTATGTGCTATCTCAGGCTGACCTTTCATTTCCTTCACTTTAGAAGCGGTTCCCGTGGCTGCCCATGAAGCCACTTCCAGTCCTGTTTCCACATATCCTATCGTCACAAATGCTGACGTCATTGCTTCAGACTGAGCTGCTTTTATTCCCAGACGTGCGCCCAACCTAATCACCTTACGTAACAGCCATATAATTGGTCCGTGTCCGCTCGGGTCGGTCCGGTTCACTGGATCACTGTCACAGTAAACATACGAGTTAATTCCTCCGATACCGAATGGACTCTCGCTGTCTGGACAGGTGAAACGTCGCAGGGCCGGACTGTAGGCACGGTAACCGTTACCAAGATGAGTGACGCCGGATAATGGATCTGCTCGTTCACCATTAAATCCGAGCAAGGTAGTGGATGGGCCGTTGCGTGGGGCAGAGTTCCCGAATGGGCTCCAGGAGAAGGTGTTACTGACACCGCTATTCAGGGAAAGAAGCGGGCTACCGTGCCGGTCATTACCGGTTAACTGTAAGGCCATCATTATATTCCTTCTTGTGCGGTCTCTGGAAATATTCAGAGACCGTATTAATGTAGTATCAGTTCAGGGATTCATCGCTAACGGCTGATGTGCTCCAGGCACCGGGGATAAAGCGGGTAAACTGGTTCTGCTCTACACTGACTTCATTCGCCAACCGGTTACCATGATAATAAAGTTCACGGGTTTCCGTACTGTTCAGGGATTGCATCACCAACTGATCAAGTGCGTCGTATCCATACAGACTGTTTCCGTCTGAACCGCTGATGCTGCTCAGACGACCGGCTTCATCGTAGGTCAGGGTTCGGCCAGTTTCATCTGTGGTCATCCTGCCATTGTTGTCATAAGCAAGAACAATATTTGCCGGGTAGTGGCTTGTTAAGGAGTGAGCCACCGACGTCAATTGACAGGGATCGTCCGGATTATCGAACCAATACTTTGTAGTGTCGATAGTATTGCCACCACCCAGTGTAGTGACACAGTCGGTAATATTACTGTAAATATCCAGCGTAAAATCCAGTGCTCTGATTTCATTACCATACGCATCTACGGGCAGGGCGCTGCCCGTACAGGTATAATTGGTTAGACGGTTACGTTCATCATAGATAAACACTTCATCACGGTGTGTCCGTACCAAGAGATGTGATACGACCCGCAAGCTGACTGTTTTCATAGTATGTCTGCACAATGCTGAGTACATCACCAGATGATGGCGCAATATCCCGCTGAATTTCTCGGTTGTAATCATCCAGAGTCAGGGTGATTGTCAAGGTATCATCGCTATTCAGGGAAACTGTCTCCTGAGTTACCAGACGACTGGCAGCATCCAACGTCAGATTTACTGATACCTGTGGATCGGTTAGTGTTTTCAGACGTCCATAATCGTCATAAGTGATGCAGAACGTATTACCCGTAATGTCCTGATAACTAAGCGGTCTTCCCTGTAATGTCCAAGTGTACCCGGTTTGCCTGACGTTTCCTGTTGCAGTGGTGAAAACTTCACCTTGCTGGACACCGGATGGCCACCAGGTAAGTGTTTCGCTCTGACTGCCGTCTTCACTGGCTGATAGCAGTTGCCCTGTGCTATTGTCATAGCCGAAGCTTTGTGCCAGGTAGGTTCCCGTCATGCTGTAGAGAGCATTATTCAGTTCCTTAATATAGGTGTAGTTCAGTACTTGCTGGCAAGCATCCGTGGTTGTGTCTGGTACGGTATTCGGATCGGAATAAGTGGCTGATTCAGTGCGACCACCGCAGGCACTTTCTTTTATTCTCCCCAGACCATCGAACGTCTGGGTTCCCATAATCTGCCCATCCAGTGAAACAGTGACAGGAAGTTCGGCATGCGTGAAGGGGGCATAGGTCCATTCCTGCACAGTACCATCCGGTAACGTTTTATGAGCCATTCTGTCAAAAGGATCATAAGTAAACGTGGTTTCATTTTGCATAGGATCGATTTCCTTACGCAGCCGTCCTAGACCATCATATTCACGAATAAAGGTGGCATATTCATTACCGTTTTTGTCCAGAATAATTTCTTTGACGGGAAAGTCCCGGACGTCATACTCTACTCTGCTGGAGCCCAGATGCAGGCTGTCATCTGCCACCTGTAGCTGAGAAACGCTATATCGATTGATTGGATCCCAGTTGTGATAGAGGTTTTGTCCGGAAGACAGAATAGACAGTGTTTGCTGCCCCCAGTCATCAAACTTTGCTTGTCCACATATACCAAAATAATTTGTAATGTCAGTTGGATCGGGATAGTCCCGATTGGCCTGGCTGCTCAGACGCCCCCAGGCATCCCAGAATAATATTGAGGTATCACACCATGTATCTGGTTGACCTGCATCGTTAGCGTTGCGTTGATGAGTTATGGGGCGTCCCATACCATCGTGATAGGTTCTGGTGCCATTTCCCTTATCGTCTGTTTGGGTGGTGTAAATCGCGGAAACGATACCATTTGTAACATCCAACGTATAACTCAGCTCTCGGATGGATTGATATTCCGTGTCTTTGTTCCTGATCTTATTTTTCAGCCGCCCCAGCAGGTCATAGGTCATCTCCGTCTTGTTATTCAGGCTGTCGGTCACAGACCAGAGCTGATGTGTGAATCGTGAGCGGCTGAGTGAGGATGTCAGGGTATGTTTATCGTGCGTTGTCAGGGTATCCGTCTGGAGCAGGGCATCCCCATCAGTCTGCCAGACAGTATCCAGAGTTTGTGTGTAGCTGTCGCTGCCGGTTGCATCATCAGTATTGTAAACAGTGGACTGTTGTTGAGTAGGACGACCATAATCTGGGGAAGTGATATCCTGCTCATAGCTCATGGCACGAACCAATAGACGCCCGGAGGGGGAGGGCACATCTGATCCTGTATGGGTTTCCTGTGCGGGTAGTATTGCGTAGGGCTGCAGCATATCACTGAGAGTGCTCTGTTGCTGATAGCGATAGTAGGCGGTTCTGACTGGTACGTCATCATATCCGTCAATCACTGGGGGCGTGGTAATTTGACTTTTTAGCCAGCGCACAAAACCACTAGGATCCGCCGGACAGCCAGTGGCTTGATCGGAACTGGTGTTTTCTCCATCCGCACTATAATACACAGAATCGATCACGGTACTTTGGTCAGTAGGTTGCCCTTTATCATCACACAAACTGGTTTGGCGGGTCAGATTGCCGTATTCATCGTATATAAAACCTGTCAATTGCTGGAAAGATTGTCCGGTGCTGTCTGTCCAGGATTCTGTCTGTAGTGTCGGAAATTGAAATTGTGCTGGTTGCTGATCAAAATCTTTTCCGGGCACAGCGTAATAGGTGGTTTCCACTTGGTGAGTGTTGTCACCCTGAATAGTCAGTGTGGATAACAGCAGATGATAGTTGTTATAGGTATAAATCGTCGTGATGGCATTTCCATCTTCTGACACGGCTGCTTGTGATTCCACGGTCTGGTAAACATAATCTGTGTCAAGTAAGCCATAAAGTGTGTCACTGTCAGTTGACCATTCGACACCTAGCTGTCCACCGTACCCAAGATAGTTATGATTGGTCTCGTCTTCATTGATAAACGACCAGATAGTAACAATAGGTGGCTGTCCCATACCTGGATCGATCGTCAACTGAGTCACTGCCGGCAAAGGAGATAACCCAGCTTCGTCAGGGAAGAGCATAATCCCGGTATTTGTCTGATAATTATAAATCGCTTCCTTGATCAAACCGGTGGGCATGGTAATACGATACAGGGTTTGCAATCCCTGCATCACAGTATTCAAACTGCCAGCTATTCTCAGGCAGGGCCGCATTTTTCATTCCTGTCAGATAGTTATTACTGGTAAACAACGAGAACGTTTGCTCTTCTGTTGTGCTGGGAAACAGGGTCATGGCCGGGGCGCCATTGTTATCACTGTAAGCGGCTGAAAACAGTTCAGTGCCAGAATCATCTGTCACTTCAGACAGATAGGGATTCCCTCCATCATCTGACCAGGTCAGATGGAGTTGGTGGCCCAGCGGAGACCAGAGGTTTTTTGGTCGGTAGAAGTTGCCACCGACTTCATACAGGTCGGTGATATTGCTATCCCGGTCAATGATGCGATACCAGATGTTACTATCACTATCATATTTTTCTGCCTTAACTGTCTGGATTTTGCTCTGTTTGATATTGAAATATGGTGTACTGCCATCCGAAGATTCCTCAATCTTAAAGGTTTCTCCAGAGCTTAAATAAAGGGTGTGACTGTTTTTGTCATACCAGGTCATAGTGAACATCACACCGATGCCTAGCCCCCATGAATTGTCGGAAGTGGTAGGGGAATAACTTAGAGTCAGATCCAGTGAAGGTCCCATGCCGCTGTTACCAACAAGGGTGGTTAGGGAATGATTAAAGCCAAACAGGCGGGTACGGGGATCTACATTGCCGGAGGAGGCGCTGACAAAATTGGGAGTCTGGGTATAGTGATTTGAACTCATAAAATATCTCCCGATATTAAAAATGACTGACACCCGATAATTTATTTATCAGATGCAGAAGTTTTTTACCATGCAGTGACGCCGGAGACTTTTATATATTGGGAGGAATCGGTTGTTCCTGAAATACTGACTGCGGCACGATTCCCAAATTGGTCGTGAAGATGGATTAGCGGATAATTATTCCCAGATGCCTCATCCTTAAGATGCTCAATATTAGTTTGGGCATAAATAAAGACGATTTCATTGTCACTTTGTTCAATCGTGACTTTAATGGAAAAAATCAGGTTACCACCTTTGCCATCTGTTCCTGAATAAACATTATAAGCGTGATCATACGTTTTTTGGCCTATCTGATACCATGTTCCACCACTTGTATAAACAGTATCCCACATAACAGTATCTTTTTCTTTTGATTCATAATTCGGATATGTCATATAGGTATCACCGTATTGTTCGTTATAGTCTTCTAGATAATCATGGATAACAAATATTCCATTTGGGTCGTCAATAAAAACTGACCATAATTGAACCTTATCATGGTCATGATTAAAGTTGCTGTCAGTGATAGTGTAAGGCGGATTGCTGTTCTTTACCTGAGAAACAATCGGAGTACTTTCTGAGCCAGTAGTACGGTAAGTCTTTGCTGCAACAAAATTAATAGGGAGAGATGCTTGAGGAGTTTGTCCGGTTCCTGACCACCAGATAAATTGTGTGCCATCAGAGAGAGTAGCAGTGAGATTTAATGCCAGATCTACCGTTTCACCTGATAAAGCATTTTTACCTGCATAAAGTGAATAGGTCAGGTTATGGTCATAATTTTCATTGCTGCTACTTCTCTGTAATTGGGACGATGATTCATCATAATAATATTGATGATAGGTATCAGTAACACTGGAAGGGAAATTATCAAGGTAACCGCTGACTGATGCGCCAGTACCACTATTAACCCAAGTGAGTGCTGCTCTGACTTCATCATCTGTCGGTCCGGGTTTATCATTTATTAATGTAAAACTTATACCAACATAGATAGGCAGGCTATGTGCCTCGACAAGATTATTATCGTCATAAGCAGCATTAATAAACAATGTTCCGGCTGAATTATAACTTGAGGCATCACCTGCACCAATAACAACCGATTTGATATGATCGACATTATCCCAGTTATTATCACTAGTATTTATATTGGTTACTACTGTATCTGATTTATGCATAATAACTCCTTATCTATTTACACAGACAACGTAATTTTTCAAAGACTACCTTGGGTTACCTGACCCCTCAGTTCATCATGAATGAAAATGTTTTTAAGAAGTTCTGTTTTTGGGAGTAATTGATTTGGCTACTTCAGGTCGAATTTATAATTTATAATATGGTGAGCTAAAGTGAAATATCATATTTAATGAATGTAAGTGTTAATAATGTGGGTCATGACTCTAAGGGTTATATATTTATGACTAGGGCGTGTCATATACAGGCTCTTAAGAATTAAGTCTTTCAAAACATGCATACAATGAGTCATGTATTCAATCCGTTGTTATTCTTGTATGATCGTCATTTGTTGGGAATAAAAAGCAGCAACGTTGGTTAGTTGGTTATGGTACGCTTGGGAGCCTCGTATGAAGCGAATTATTGCTCATGCTTTCGGTGATCGAAGTCAGAAAACACTTAAGAAGCTGCTAAAAAAATTATCCCGATTTAATATTGTGTTCTGGCGTACTAATAATTTCATTTTTTACAACATGTTAACAACAACGAAGCATCTCATTGGAAAAACTTTTACACAGCGTATTGAGCGTGAAAACCTCACTCTCCGTATTCGAATTAAACGATTGAACCGTAAAACACTGCAGAGCGAGAGCGTGAACTGGTCAGGAAAGCCATAGCTGTCTATTGTCAAATAAATTTGGTTGAATGATATCTCCGAGCCTCCAAGCAGTAGAGGCGTTTGATTGAGCTCAGAATGCCACATTAATTTAAATCCGCCTCAGCAGTAATCATATAAATTTTCACATGTCTATTAATCATACAGTTATGTGCTTTGATCTCCATATGAAAGGTTAAAAATCACTGACTTTAATCGGGCAGTTTTAGCTGAAATACTGTGTTGCATGAGGAGCACAATATGGGTTACAGGTACGGCAGTTACACGGTATTTCAGATTAAATACCATTTTGTATAGGTAACAAAATACAGGTACAAAGTGCTGACAGCAGGTAAAGAGTGACATACTGATGCGGGAATTAATTCGTCAGACATGTGAATCGTTTGAAATTATGTGTAGTGTAAAATAGCACCGTTCACATACTGGTGAGTATTTTTTTGATCTCTTATGGGCAGACTTTATTGTCCGTTTACAATTAGTTGTGTAAGAACAATAAAGGGTCATGTATTGAATAGTTAGATCATTCATTAAACGTAGTTTTCATGCTCAATGAACGTCCCTATCACCTTGTCATACATCTCTTCGGATTTGGAATAGCCAATCGTCTTTCGATTCAGCCTTTTTAGGCGAATAGGATGGGTGAGATTGGTTCTTTCTATTCGTTTCATTCGGGGTTCCCAAGCATACCAAAGTAAATGCTTCGTTTGTTGCATACTGATACCAGTTAATTTTACCACGAAAAATGTACATATTTTCATCCTCTAATTATTTTAAATAAACGGTTAAATTTAAGTTTCATTGAATCAATTGCTAATCTTTTTTTAAATATCTAAATTTGATTTATTTTGAATGAAAAAAAACGCGATGCTCGACTTTTATGGTGAGTTGAAATGACATAGCCGCTCCTTTATAACTTTAAGTCGCCAAACTGAGAGAAATAAAGGAACAAAAGGCTATGTCACAGCAAG
>NZ_JBBMXH010000068.1:0-26511 GCF_037996725.1 Xenorhabdus entomophaga | reverse complement strand
ATATGTGGCAGCTCATCAAAAGAGTTAAGATTTTCTTGAATGCCGCTTCAGCAAATAGTTGGAAAGGAATAGGAAATATGAAATTCTCATAATTATGAAAAGTTATATATCTTGTATCTAAAGATCTTATTAAGTTTTCTACAAATTCAGCTCTTGCATGTGGAGGTGGGCATGTAGCACATGGCTTTCCTGCTGAATAATTTACTCCTTGGTTTGGATAAGCAGTCGACTTGATAAGATTTGTTTTATCTTCTTTTGAAAGATTGGAGTCGTTAGTAATACCTAGTAACAATTCTTCCGTTGAATTTGTTGGTGCCATCTTTATTTTCCTGAGAAAGAGGGAATGAACAGATAATAACTGACATTATCATTTTTTAATTCAGGCCAATCCCCTAAAATTTCTAGATTTAAACGATATTGACCATATTTATATTGTTCCCCAAGGCTAACGAATCTAAATAAAATCCCATCAGCAGTACCTGCAATTGAATCAGGTTCAGAGTATGTTTTTTTAAATACTAACGTTTCAGTGAGATCCTCATTAATTTCATTTAATTTTATAGATAAAATAGGGGCACCTTTGGTTTTAGATAATGGGCCATCATTATTGAATAAATCAGGGGTATAATAAATTAGCTCGCCTTCCTTATGCCTTTTGATTTTTAACATAACCCGTGGCTCAGGAGTATGACCAGGAAAAAGATATAAAATTTTTGGAGGGGGTTGAGGAACATGCCAAAATATTAACTCTATATTTTCCCCTTTTTTATAAAGTTTAATAGGAATTTCAATTGGTTGATGTGAAGTTGATTTGGGGTTTAAAAAAAAGTAAGGATCTTCTGTAGGGGGGCGCATCCATTGAACCAGCATTACGATACCCGCACCGAAAAAAGCAGCCAGAGCCAATAACATTGTTTTTTTCACCATATTTTTTATCCTATCAGAAGCAAAGAAAATTTATAGTTTAGTAAAACAGTTAAACTAATAGTTACAATATAATTACATCATTATGATTTCTGACCGAGTGGAGTATTCGGTTTCGTGCATGGAGTTATCACGATAGTTTCCATCCGGCGTAAATTAAACCTTGCTTCTTAAGCCCTTAACGATAAATAAGTTATGTATGACATAAGTCATACCATCCTAGTTGTGTTATTTACATCTGAGAAGCGATACCCGCTAAACCCTCCTTGTCTTATTAATGATAATTACATACTGTAATCCAATTAATGAGACACGATACAACAAAATTATTTATATATTCAAGTGAGGATAAAAACACATCAATAAAATTGTGATTAACTTCTCTGATTAAATAAAATCAGATAATTACCTAATTTAAATTGCAGGTAATGCAACAGATAAAAATCACACTGATGCACCCTGCTTGTCTTCTCCGAAGATAAAAAAAGTGAATAGAGTGAATACGTGTGAACAGTTATGAACACTTTTTCAGATTTTTTTGGATAGAGGAAAATGTAAAAGAAATTACTCTTCTGACTGGTCGTTCCTTGTTAACTTTGGCATCCATTCATTAGCTGTTTCGATATTCAGATTCATATTACTGCGAATATCGGGAGTGAAGAGCTTAGAACAAAACAGGCAACAATTTGATTTTTTAAATAATAAATAAGTTATATCTTAAGTTCTATACAACTTAACTTACTGCTAGAAAAGTATTTTGATTGTTATGCTGGAAGTCATTAAATATTTTTATTGTATAGTTAATTTGTTTTCAACCGTGATCTCCTCCCTGAGTGAACATCGACATGGCACCGGGCCATTTCATCTAATTATGCCCGTCAGTGCACGGTGATTAATAGCTGGCCGTGTTCATCCTGCTGATGATTCAGGCTGTAATTGATAAAATGATTAACTGCCGTTTTGGACATGCCATCAATATTACTTCCGGTACAGTCCCAGCTCATTGTATGGGCTAGGACTATCAAATAGAGCCCGGGGAGGGCTAACAAGTTTTATCTGTGGTCTGGCAAAATCCAGCTCTCTGGTGAGTAATAATATCAATATAAAAAATTCATTACCTGATGATTTCAATACACTATAAACAATAGAAACCAAATAGGCTTCCATTATCGAACTCACTATATTCAACGAATCTGAGCGTGATGCTCAGAAACTGTTGGCTCTGATATCCCAAGTTTTCATTATTTGCGTAATGGATGACTCGAGACCCGTCAGAGGAATTCCATCCCTAGCCAAAGTTGAAAATCCTGACAGGAAGCTATCAAACATTACTGCCATTACTGTAGGATCGTTTTCACCCGCTAATTCACCGTTATCTATAGCGCGCTGGACACAGGAAATGAAACCTTTCCGTACTCGTTCTCTGGCATCGGCCAGCAGTTTTTGGATAGGTTTGTGTTCCGGTGAACAGACGCTGGCTGACAGCACCAGTAAGCAGCCCGGAGGGTGGCTATATTCCGTCTGCATTTTTGCTGAACGACGTAGAGCCAGCTCAATAGCCTCTTTAGGAGGAAGGGTTTGATCCCAAAGACTAACGTTTACCTGACCATACGTATCGAGATAACGGATTACCACTTCTTTAAATAATATCTCTTTGGAACCAAAAGCCGCATAGAAACTGGGAGCGGAAATACCGCCCATCCCAGCCTTGAGTTGACTTAGAGACGTTGATTCATAGCCATGCTCCCAGAACAGCAACATTGCTTGATTGATCGCCTCATCACGATCGAAGCTACGTGGACGCCCCATCTTAGCCATAACCATCTCCTCATTGAAAATAAACTTAAATACTAATCGGTATAAAAGTCCTTGACAAGATAACCTCATCACAATTAACTTTTATACCAATTGATACATATATTAAAGGAGTCATTTTGATGCACGAAAACACCTCTGCGTTACTTGGAGAAACGAGTGAACGCCTACCAATTTCTGGACTACTCGCACTGGCAATGACGGGTTTTATCGCCATCCTGACTGAGACACTTCCCGCAGGATTGTTACCACAAATTGGCATAGATCTTGGTGTTTCAGAGGCGCTAGCTGGCCAACTAGTAACACTTTACGCTCTGGGTTCTCTATTAGCGGCAATTCCCCTTACAGCAGCAACACGCGGCTGGCGCCGACGACCTGTCTTACTACTCGCCATTGGTGGCTTCCTGATTTTCAATACCATTACCGCGCTGTCTTCCAATTATTTTCTGACGTTGGTTGCGCGTTTTCTAGCTGGAGTGGCTGCGGGTCTTGCATGGGGACTTCTGGCAGGTTACGCACGCCGAATGGTGCCCGTTTCATTGCAAGGCCGGGCAATGGCGGTGGCGATGGTGGGAACACCAATCGCACTGTCTCTAGGTGTTCCTGTTGGAACTTGGGTAGGCAATTTCATTGGCTGGAGAGGAACTTTCGCTATTATGTCTGGCTTGACGCTGATACTGGTGATATGGGTTATGCTTAAGCTGCCTGATTTTCCTGGCCAAAGTGCAGATCATCGAATTCCTGTTCATAAAGTCTTTACCACAGCAGGCATACGTCCGGTATTGCTTGTTATCCTGTTCTGGATGCTGGCACACAACATCCTTTATACCTACATTGCACCTTTCCTCGTACCAGCGGGACTGTCAGATCGTGTTGACTTCATTCTACTGGTATTCGGGGTAGCGGCTTTACTCGGTATTTGGATCATCGGTCTACTGGTTGATCGCTATCTACGAATACTGGTATTGCTCAGTCTTAGTGTATTCACCTTAACTGCCATCATGCTTGGTTTTGGCGGTAATACTCCATCTGTTATTTATCTGAGCATTACTCTATGGGGGTTAACTTTTGGTGGCGCTGCTACATTACTGCAAACTGCTTCTGCAGACGCAGCAGGGGATGGTGCTGATGTGGCACAGTCCATGGTTGTTACAGCCTGGAACCTTGCTATTGCTGGTGGCGGCATAATCGGGGGAGTATTACTGGAAACCAGCAGTGTATCCTCATTCCCTTGGGCTATATGTATGTTGCTATTGATCGGGTTAATCGTGGCTTGGAAGGCAAAAAAACAGGGTTTTCCCCATAGCCGCCAAGCTCCTCTGCTATGAGTGCGCTTAGTTGGATAAATATGCACAAGGTGAAATAAAAATAAAGTATTATGCCTATGGTAGCCAGAAGATTCGCGTGAATACAGATGCCCAATGTATAAGGTTTCAGATATGTCACAGTTCGTTACAGCCAATCCGGATTCAGTAACAAAACTTGCTGAGCGTATCCCGCTGAAACGCGGCATGTCACCACAAGAAGTCACGGATGCCATTATTTTCCTTGTCAGTCAGGGTCCTATAGTTCCCTTATGTTAAGCTCGCGTTCAACCCTAATTTAGGATAGCATCTGCGCCTTTTTAAAATTTTCAACGATTGAGAATGAGGAAACTTATGTTCATCGGTTTTGACTATGGCACATCGAATTGCGCAGTAGCAGAGATGATCGGGGATACGCCACGGCTGATTGCTATCGAAAATGATAACTTTTACATGCCTTCTGCTTTGGCGGCACCGACCCGGGAATCTGTTTCTGAGCACTTATTTCGTCACCGGAATATCAGTCCGGGCAATCAAGCGGGTGAACAGCTCCTTCGTAGTGCGATTGCCACAAATCATGAGGAAGGTATTGAGCTTTTGCCAGATGATATCGTATTTGGGCAAGAAGCACTGGCTCGATATTTGGAAGATCCTCAGGATATTTACTATGTCAAATCACCAAAATCCTTCTTGGGTGCAATGGGATTAAGGGATATCCAAATCAGCTTCTTTGAAGATCTGGTTTGCGCAATGATGGCGAATATCAAACAACAAGTAGAAATCAATAAACAACAAGCTATTGAAGAGGTTGTGATCGGTCGTCCGATTCATTTTCACGGGCGGGGTGGCGATAAATCTAACCAACAAGCTGAGAAGATTTTACTTGATGCCGCAAAACGAGCAGGGTTTCGCAATATTGAGTTCCAATTTGAGCCAGTTGCAGCAGGTTTGGAATATGAAGCCACTCTGACAGAAGATAAAACAGTATTAGTCGTTGATATTGGCGGTGGAACGACAGACTGTTCCCTTATCCGAATGGGGCCAGGCTGGCGAGGAAAATCTGAACGAAAGGATAGCTTACTGGCACACACTGGTCAGCGTATCGGTGGCAACGATTTAGATATTAATCTGACCTTTAAACAGCTAATGCACCCTTTTGGGTTAGGAAGCAAAGTTGTCTCAGGTATTGATATGCCACTGACTCAGTTTTGGAATCCGATTGCCATTAATGATGTGCAGGCTCAGAAAGATTTTTATTCTCGCCAGAATTTAGCGGTATTAAAATCCTTACACAGAGATGCTCAAGAACCAGAAAAATTAGCTCGATTATTGAAAATATATCAAGACACATTGGGATATAGCTTGGTTCGCAGTGCAGAAGAAACCAAAATTGCCCTTTCAGAGCAATCTGAACATCGAGTTAAGCTAAATTTATTATCAGAGATTATTGAGGTTAACATCCAGCGCGATCAGATGATTGACGCAATCGAATCCACTAAAACGAAAATGACTAAATTGGTTAGCGAAGCGGTGGTGCAAGGAGGCACTCAGCCTGATGTGATCTTTATGACGGGAGGTTCAGCAAGTTCACCAATCCTGCGTCAGGCAGTTGAGCAAGAGTTGCCGGGTATTCCATTAGTTGGCGGTAATTACTTTGGTTCCGTGACTACAGGCCTGGCACGCTGGGCAAAAATTTGTTTCGCTTGATAGATCACAAGCAGGCCCAATAACACTGAGCCTGCTTTTTATTAAAAATATTACTCACAGTGAACACACACAAACCTACCCCCATATTTTGATATTCATTACCATAAACGACTTAACCTTATCCATATATGGATATTGAATTAGGGAACCATCAAAAAGCCGAATATTGGATGAAGAAAAAATTTGAAATGGCCCACAAAATTGGTGATAAAGATCGAATAGAAGAAGCGGAAGATAGGTTACAAACTCTCTCTCTATGAGAAAATTGATGAAGAGAAAAATAACTCTTCATCAAAAAAGAAATAACCCATGAAAATTAAAGTGATAATAGGAAAACATAATGCTAGATTTGCACTTTGAAGATTTCATTAAAACAATGGGAGAAGCAACCCAATATACAGTAGTACCCAGTGAAGAAATAGAAAAATGGCGAGGAAAATTGCCGGACAGGCTCCTTCTTTATTGGGAAGTGGAAGGTTGGGCCAGCTACAAGAATGGATTATTGCGTATTGCAAATCCCGATGATTATAAAGATATTGTACGTATATTTATGGAACGCGCCCAATTCGAACCACAGGATACCTATCATGTTATTGCTGTCAGTGGAATTGGTACTCTTTTCCTTTATGGAGAGGAAACCGGAATAAATACCACAATAGAAAGCAATTACAATATGATTATTCACGAAGAGGACGAGTTCTGCAAAAAGGACGAATCAGAATTAGACTATGACATTTGTTCATTATTTGATGATTTGTCTTTTTATTTATCCGATAATAACGAATATACAGATGAAATTTTTGATAAGGCCATCGGAATACACGGTATATTAAATGATAATGAAATATTCTGCTTTGAACCCGCTATCTATTTAGGCGGGCAAATTAAACTTGAAAATATCAGAAAAGTAGATATAAATACTCAACTTAAGGCTCAAAGCCAACAAGATGTACCTTTAATCGATAAAATTGAATGATCTCGCTTTAATCAATTTTAAAAGCGGCTGATGAAGCAGCCGCTTTAGACTGGGCGGACTCACATACTAAGCTGTTTCTTATTCGACGTCGTTTTGCAGAGAGTCCTTATTGATTCAGCAGCGCCGGGGGCAACAATAACCACTTCTCCACCAGAGATATCACCTGATCACTCTCTTCACCATATTCCGCCATTACAATAGCTCCATCAATGAGCAATGTGATTTGCTTAGACAGCACCCGCTTTTCCGGTATATCGGGGAGGAATTCTGCGAGCGTTTCTGTCATTTCCTGTTTATGAGACAGAACGATAGGCTGTATTTCAGGTAATGCCTGAGAAAATTCAATTGAAGAATTGATAAAAGCACAACCGCGAAATTCGCTACCCATAAACCATTTTTTCAGTACGGCAGGAATTGCTTTTATGAGCGTTCCATAGACAGACATTTCAGCAATTAATGTCGTACGGAACCAATCTATCCAGCGCTGATGTCTGTATTCAAGAAAAGCCATAATCAAATCATTTTTAGAGGGAAAATGCCGATAAAAGGTAACTTTTGTGACACTGGCTTCTTTGATGATACGGTCTATTCCTGTTGCTCTGATCCCTTCTTGATAAAAGAGGTTGTGGGCAACCTGAAGAATACGCTCACGTGCAGTTGAGATGTTTTTTGACATAGTGGCTCCTTTAATAAAATTATCGATCAAGTAGACAGAGTTGTCTACTTGTATTACGATGAAAAAAGGTAGACAGAGTTGTCTACATAATTAACAAAGGAGTAATTTTATGCAAACCCGTTTCCCATTACCTCCCTTTAACAAAAAGACAGCGACTGAAAAAGTACGCTTGGCTGAAGATGCCTGGAACAGTCGCGACCCTGAGAGAGTTTCAGGTGTGTATGCTCCGAATACTCACTGGCGCAATCGTGCGGAGTTTGTTGATGGGCGTGAGGCTGTCGTGGAATTTCTGCGCCGAAAATGGTCAAAAGAACGAGAATACCGATTAATTAAAGAGTTATGGGCCTATGATGAAAACCGCATTGCTGTCAGGTTCGCCTATGAATGGCAAGATGACTCCGGCAACTGGTATCGCAGCTACGGTAATGAAAACTGGGAGTTTAACGAACTGGGGTTTATGACCAACCGATATGCCTGTATTAATGACGTACCGATCAAGCAAGAAGAACGCCTCTTTTTATGGCCGTTGGGGCGTCGGCCTGATGATCACCCTGAACTTTCAGAATACGGGCTTTAATAACCCGCTGACGGGCAAGCATTAAGTCAGCAATTATCATCATGTCCTGCCACAGAAGGCTATATATCATGTGTTGTACCAGATAAGGCGAACACTATGACTATGATTAAACAGCGATTACATGCACTTCTTCATTACATCGATGAACATATTGATACACAGATGGATGGAGAAAGTTTGAGCCGTATTGCAGCTTGTTCTAAGTATCACTTTCACAGATTGTTTTCAGCAAATTACGGCATTGGCGTTGCTGCTTATATCAGACAGCTCCGATTGAAAAAAGCCGTTTATGATCTTGCCTATAGCAATAGCCCCGTTATAGACATTGCTTTTGCATGTGGATATGAAAGCCCCGAGGCATTCTCGAGAGCATTCAAGAGCGCTATTGGTCAAAGTCCCACTGAATTCAGGAAAAAGCCTGATTGGTCTGTCTGGTATAACCAACACCAAATCATAAATAAAATTAGGACTAAAGTGATGAATGAAAAATTACCTCATCTTGAAGTAAAACTCATTGATTTTCCAGAAACTTCAATCGCAGTTATGGAACACAAAGGCTCTCCATCGAATATCGGTCATACAATCAGAGCATTCAGAGAGTGGAGAATAAACAATAAATTACCACTCGGGCGGTACAAAACATTCAATCTTGTTTATGCAGATCCGACAAAAGTTGAACCAGATGAATATAAATTTGATTTGTGTGTCGAAGTCCACTCAATGTTTGAGATTAACAATCCAATAATTATCAAAAAAACTATTCCATCAGGAAAATGTGCTTATATAAGACATATTGGTTCAGATGAAGAAATAACCAGTTTAGTCAATTACTTGTATACACGCTGGCTGTCGGAAAACAACCAAGAAGTCCGGGATTTTCCACTATTTTTTGAACGGAGAAAGCTATTCCCTAACGTCCCAGAAACTGAGACTGTGACAGATATCTACCTGCCTCTGGTATAAAAAGCCATACATCTCTCTTTCAAGTCGCGATTGTGTCGGTTATTCCGTAACTTGCAGCCCCATTTGGTATATGATTGCCTAGTCTCTTAATCAGAAATGTCGACTAAGAGACCAGACTTTCATAAGTACAAAAAACAAACTAACATTACCCTGGTGTCGGGCGAGTAAAAATTTTTATTCAAAATAATGAAGATATTTCACCGATACAGAAGGAAAGAAATGCTTCTTTCCTAACCTTTCAGATAAATATCAATTTTAACTTATGTTTTTATAGTAAAATAAATACACCAGACAAATACTAAAATCAACACATAAAACATCAAATGGTGATTTTAGTGATGAATTTACACGTTATTTTTTGGTGCCACATAAACAAAACACCAACCAAAAATCACCCATCCATTTGATAAATAACAATTAAATACAAATTACCTCAAAGATTTTCTACGCTCTGATAAAAACGCAGCAAAACAGTACATTCCCACATTGATAGTGTGAATATAAATAGGATTACTGCATAAATATGCCCAACATAATTACATGTAGTTATAAATGAGTAAGTTTATGTGTTATAGGAAAGTAATATCGTGTTATGTCATTATGGAAAGTCGGCAATAGCATGGGGGGATCCCCCATGCGGCTTACTAATTTGCTGTTTTGACAACCCATCGATTAAATAAATAACGTGAGCCATAAGCGGGAAATACGTTAAACAATGCAAAGAAAATCTTAATTAGGATTTGTACAATCATCATTGTAATAATTTGATTTATAGGTAATTTTCCATAAAATGCCACAAAACAGAAAATAAAACTATCAATCACTGATGCAATGAAGGTACTGAAAAATACTCTTAACGCTAAAAAACGAGAGTTTGTCATATCTTTCAGCTTGCACAAGATATAAGAATTGACAAGTTCCGAAACTAAAAATGACAAAGAAGATGCAAAGATTGCCGACAATATATGATTCATCAGAGCATTATACTGATCATTTAAGTCCCAATTTGCAATTGCCGGTAAACTTGTCGAAATACTCAACAAGGATACGATAATCAGATTAGAAATTAATGACATGTATATTGCTTTTCTTGCTAATCTGAATCCATAAAATTCACTTAGCAAATCAATAACTAAAAATGAAAAAGGGTAAATAAACGTACCAGGAGTCACAATAATATCAAGGTATTCGATATAAACGGGTTTTGCTGCTGCTATGTTGCTGAATGTATAGAAAATTGTCAGTAATAATGCGAGAAATGAATAAATAACCCAGGATTTTTCATTACGCTCTTCAATTTCATAAACTGAAGGAGTATTTGGAAAACTGGAATACAACTTTCTATAAAGTGATTTTATCTCGTGATTGTCCAGATCATCCGCTATTTCGCTTTTTTCAAGCTCCTTTGTGTTTATTTTCAATACCTTTCCGGTTGATAAAATTAATACATTCGCTGTATTATCCTGACTATTGAATCCCAGTAATTTATATTTTTTTCCCATATCCGAACCGTTCTTCCATTATATCCCCAATCACCATAAAACTATCCGAATTCTCTTGAGTAAACTCTTTTATATGAAACCTTTGCTTTTTTGGATCGAAGCATAATTTTGGGTTATTGTTCTGATAGTTACCCCTCTTAATTATTAATAAATCACCTTCATTATATTTACCTAAAATATCATTCTCAAGTAAAACGGCAACGATATTAGGCCCTGATCCAAAATAATAAGTCAGCGGCCTATCCACAATCAGAGACCCTATTTTACTGTCAGAAAATCCAGAAGTAATGCATTCAGACTGCATAAATAACGGAACAGCACTGGGATTCATATTTCCTTCATAAGAGACAACCGCGTCCAAACGTTCTTTTTCTGCAATATCAGTTGCCTCTATTTCACTATATGATACGCCAAAGAAATTGGAGACTTTTTGTATTGTAGAAGAGTGAACGTTTTGAACTCTGCCATCCAAAATATTGTAGATAGTTGTACGGTTAAGCCCTGTTCGATCACAGAGAGATACTCTTGTTTCCCCTCTGGAATCAAGTAGATATTGTAAATTTTTTTTCAGGTGTTCCATTTTTTGTTTCTTATACATACTAACGCCCGGAAAAATATATAACTGGCTAATTTATATGATCTTTTAGACTAACCATTTTTTCTTAGAGCAAGAAAGGGTGAAAAACACTCTTGTCATTAAATAGCAAAAATGATCGCAATTTATATTTAAATAAAACCATTTAATGATATACCAAAATTATCTTGTATGAAAAATATTTAATTAAATAAATTATATTTTAATATAAATCATCGAAACAGATGATAAAACATATAAAAACAGCTAAAAATATAGAAAATATGAATTATGTTGATTTTTTTAGTTTAATTTATACGAAAAACTATCTTTTATGGGCATGGTGTCAATGAAGACAGATATATAAATACACGTGTTATTATTTATTGATTAAAATTTAACTAATATAAATTACATGAGATAGAGATGATTTTATCCTATAAAAATAATGAACCCTATTTAAAGTCCCGACATATCTATATGAATAAACCTGCCTATCTTTACACTAATACACCAACAAATTTTGATGTCGAAGGTAAGTTAGATTGTGAATTTCCAACAGATTGGTCTGACGATCAATTTTCACAAGATCTTAAATATCATGGCTGGAGAACAGAGGAATCAAAAGATAGAGTTTCAATTATCGAAACACATTACTGGTGCAGAAAAAACACGTTCTCACCTTTCATCAGTGAAAAACTTCCCATGTATATTCAAAGATGGTTTTGATACTACTCCCCATTTGGGGAGCAGTTTTCCATTTAACGGCTGTCATGTTTCGCTGCGTATTCTTCGCTATTAACCCATTGGTGCTCTTTTTCCCACGAGAATAACCACTTACGGGTCGGGCCAGCCATGACATTCAAGTAATAGCTATCATAGCCTGCAATGGTAGCCACAGGATGATACCCTTTTGGTACCATCACCACATCCTTGTTGTAAACCGCCATGGTTTCATCCAACAAACGATCGTCGGTATAGACCCGCTGCACACAAAAACCCTGCGATGGGTTCAGACGATGATAATAGGTTTCTTCCAGATAAGTTTCTTGTGGTTCATTGTCGGTATCATGCTTGTGGCTGGGATAGGAGCTGGTACATCCTTCATCCGTATAAACTTCGACAACCAGAAGGCTATCCGCAGGTTGATCATCTGGCAGAATGTTGTGGACATAGCGCCGATTATTGCCATTGCCACGGTGTTCCGCACTAATATCCTGCGGCGCAATCAAGCGGGTAGGATAATTTCCTTTCCCCTTTGCCTGACATACCGCCAATTCGAGTTGAGTTTCAGCAATGATTATCATTATTTCATTGGGTGCAACATAAACAGCATAAGGCTTTTTACGCTCAAATGGACTTATGCGTTCCCCAATTTTCTCAAACCGTTTCTGAAGCGTAATCACCGAAGCTATTCCCGCAACCAACACCAGACAAGTTTCATTTTCCGATGCAGGTAAGGTAATGGATTCACCCGCATTCAGTTCATAAACAGAAAAATGGACATACTCCCAGTTTGCTGTCTCCGGCGTGATATGTTGTGTCCGATTATCCTGATCGGGCGCGTGGTATTTTGATAGTAATTTAGACATTTGGCCCCCACTTTTCGTATTCAAATCAGCCGCGCTTAAATCAATCCCGCACCTTTGGCAAATCGATACAAATTGTTATATCCCATCGTGGCATAAGTCAGCGGATGGGCAACAGCGGGATCTTGTTCTGCCTCAACGACCAGCCAACCGCTATAGTGATTCGCTTTCAATACATCAAAAATAGCCGGATAATCGACGCAACCATCACCAGGTACGGTAAAAACACCATTCAATACGGCATCAAGGAAACTGGTCTTCCGATTTTTGACATCCTTCAACACGTCAGGACGAATATCTTTGCAATGCACATGGTTAATGCGTTTGCACCAGCTTCTTGCCACTGCCAATGGATCATCACCGGCAAAGGTCAGATGCCCGGTGTCTAATAACAAACCCACTTCTTCCCCTGTATTTTCCATCAGGCTATTGATGTCTTCTGCACTTTCAATCATCGTCCCCATATGGTGATGATAAGCAATCTGCACACCTTGTGATTGGGTATAACGGGCGAATTCTGTCAGTTTTTCGCCATATTCCTGCCAGCGCTCTGCCGGAAACAGGGGCCGTAGATGTATTGGTTTATTCTGATTACCATGAATGCAGTGTGTCACTTCAGCAAACACCATCACGGTAGCGCCTAATTCACGTAATAGAGTCAAATGCGGCTGAACCGCTGCGATTTCTTCCTCAACACTGCGCGTGAGTAGTTCTCCAGAATACCAACCGGACACCAGTTTCAAATCATGGGCAGCCAGAATAGCCCCCAGAACCTGCGCCTGACGAGGAAATTTATTGCCAAGCTCAAAACCTGAAAATCCCGCCTGCCGCCCTTCGGTCAGGCAAGTTTCCAAAGGTGTTTCTGCACCCAAAGAAGGCAAATCGTCGTTAGTCCATGTCAGGGGATTGATGCCAAGTTGAACAGCCATAAGGGTTCTCCAGTTTTACGTAGTTATTCCGGCTTCGCTATCCGCGCTGGTGCCAATAGCTAATCAGATTGTGATAGTTGGTTTTTATTTGCAGGATAAGAGTCTCATCATCAATTTCTTCCGCCAGCCATTGCAATGAAGGTTGACCAAACAGCGTTCGTCCGACAGCGAAGCCTTTAACTATCGCTTTTCCGGCTGCCGCTTTGAAGCTTGCTTTCAGGATGGTTTCAGGAGCATCAAGGCCAAGGATCACAACTCCCCGGCAATAAGGGTCACGTTGTTCAATCAATGCCGACATTTGATCCCAGGTAGTGGACTGCATCGGCGGTAATTTCCACCAATCAGGTTTAATGCCGAGATTGTAGAAACGCTGGAGCGCTCGCAGGTATAGCCCATCAGAATGGGGCATATCTACTGGCAAGATCACTTCCAACAACAATTCATGACCAGACTGACAGCAAGCAGCATAGACTTCCTGCACGGTTTTTTCCTGTTCCAGACGTAATGGAGGATTATCTTCTGGATGGAAGAACACCAAACATTTCACGATATGCTCGTGTGGCCAGCTAATAAGCTGAGAACCAATGTCACCATGTTCAAGGCAAAGTGGCCGGGAACTGGGCAGTTCTATCGGGCGACCAATCCATAACCCCTTTCCTGTTGCGGCATTCAGTACATCTTGACCGAAACTGCTGTCACACAATATTCCCGCTTTTCCTTCCAAATGGGCTTCTGCGCAAACCTCTTGGCTGGCTCGGAACAGTAATTTTTTCAATTGTGGAATTCGATCGAGGCTGGCATTCACTTTGCGTGCCATTTCAACGAACTGAATACGGTGATCAAATGCCATCACACACAGCTCATCCCACTGTTTACGACGGCTACTAATACGATGCAAATGGTTGAGATGTGCATCTAAATCAGGACATGGCACTTCCTCTGCCCGCCTCAGATAATTATCCAACTCAGTTTTATCCGGCATAGCTGGCGCACAGCCATGACGGGAAACGACCAAGGCCCCGCAAGCATTGGCATAGGTGCAAGCCTGTTCCCAGCTTTCGTTGTTGAGATAGCCACGCAATAAGCCCGACATAAAAGCATCTCCTGCTCCCAGAACATTTAATACTTCCACTTTTACGCCTTGTATGGTGATCCCTTCATCTAAGGTGTCTGGAATACCGGCAGTAAATACAGAACATCCCAACGCCCCCCGCTTGCAAACCAGTGTTGCCGTAGTCAGCGCTCGTACATTTTGCAAGGCTTCTACCGTGTCCGTAGCACCACCCGCAATATGAAATTCTTCTTCGGTTCCTACAATCAGATCAAATTGGGAGAGCACTTCCTGTAATTGTGATGTCACCTGCTCTGAGGCGATATAACGAGTTTCACCATCACCCAGTGAGGTCAATCCCCATAATACCGGACGATAATCAATATCAATGACCGTCTTGACACCATTGCGGCGGGCATATTGCAGTGCGGTCAGCACAGCATCACGAGTTTGTGGATGGGAAAGATGCGTTCCGGTGATCGCCAGACAATGGGCAGATGCAATATAGCCTTCACTGAAATCATCGCGGGTAATGGCCATATCAGCACAATTATCACGGTAAAAAATCAGCGGGAATGTTTCGTTATCTTTAATACCGAGTAAAACCAATGCCGTCAGCCGTTCTTTGTCAGTAATCAAATGACTGGTATCACAGCCAACCCGCATCAACTCCTCACGCAGAAAGCGCCCCATGTGTTCATCGCCGACTCTTGCCAACATTGAGGATTTTAATCCCTGACGAGCCGTACCGTAGGCCACATTCCCCGAAGAACCACCCAGATATTTTGAAAAACTCCCCATATCTTCCAGACGGGAGCCAATCTGCTGGCCATACAAATCAACCGCTATACGTCCCATGCAGATAACATCAAACTTTCTATGCTGCCTACGCTGCTCCATTGATTCACCCCTTACCGAATCGCTTGATTTTGTTAAACCTCAAATGATTTTGAGCATCAAAATTTAATTAATTTCAGCGACGTTAACCCACAGTTTCTCTTGTTGAGAGCGTGAGATTGCATCCAAAATGCGTGAAACTTTCCAATCTTCAGTGAAATCAGGCCACAAGTTTTCTTCTGATGCGATACCGCCAATCAAATCCCTGACTTCTACTGTTTTTTGATCGTTGAAACCGATGCCTGCCCTGTTCCATCGCATCTGATTACTGTCCTTTATAAGAAACATTTATTTCATTTTCAATTAACTAGGAAACATAAATTTCAATTCGTGATCCAACAAAGAATTTTTCATTAATATCATGAAAATAATTACATTCTTTTTGATCTGTCGCTGGTTTCTAACTGTCTGGTAATTACGCTCAACAGAGATTCAGGCCGCTTGCCAAAAGGATAGCGCCTTGCCTATTTGATAGAAAACATAACTCAGAATGCTGGCTGCAAATATATAGTAGATTGCCACGGCATAAACCGGCACATTATGGGCAAGGAAAACATACATGGAGATAGCAGCCAGTGTAATTAACCATCCCATTGGTTTCACCATTGACCACGGCGTAATATCCACCTGCTCTGTATACACTTCCTGATAAGATTCAGCCGGGAAGAAATAACCAATCGCCAGCATGAAAACGATATTCAGGACAAACAGAATGCCTACCAGATGGAAAAAATGAATATTGATGTTCAGGACAAAATGACAAACGATGTAAGCTGACATACCAAACAGCAACCCCAGTTTTGCTGCAATCGGGGGAACTCGCTTTGTCATTAACCCGACCAATACCACACTGAGGATGGGTGCATTAAAAATCCCCTGTAATTGTTGAATCAGATAGAACAAACCATCAGGTGCATTAGCAACAAGTGGAGCAACGATCATTGTTGCCAGTGCAAGTACGATCCCCAGATATTTGCCTACCGCCACGGTCTGTGCTTCCGTAGCATTCGGGTTAATCCTCGGTTTATAGATATTGATGGTGAATAACGTCACGGAAGAATTCAGGCCACCACTGAATGTTGAGAATACGGCGCCCACAACAACGGCGGCAAAAAAGCCAACCAGAATTTTAGGTAATACCAGCTGCACTAATGCAGGATAGGCGTTATCTGGATTATCCATCTGACCACTGAAAATATGGAAGGCAATTATCCCCGGCAAAATAATGATCAAAGGAATAATGAGCTTAAATAAAGCACATAGCATGACACCTTTTTGCCCTTCCGCGAGATTCTTGGCACCTAATGATTTCTGCACAATAGATTGGTTGGTACACCAGAAAAACAGGTTAGAGACAATCAGGCCAGTGAATAGCGTCGAGAATGGAACAAGCGAGTCTTCACTACCTATAGAATTGAACTTATCTGGATGAGTCTGATAAACATCAGTCAGACCTTTCCATGCGTCACCATTCCCGACATACAGCAAGGCAAAAATGGTTACCATCAATCCGCCGACAATCAGGCCGACACCATTTACGGTATCAGCAACTGCAATGGCTTTGATCCCGCCGAAAATAGCGTAAATCGCACCGAGTCCCCCGACACCCCAGACCATGATCCAAAGCGCTGTCGTTTTTTCGACGTGAAAAACCTGCGAAACCTGAAAAAGACTTTCCAGCGCAATGGCTCCGGTATATAGCACAATCGGTAATAATGAAATGACATACATCGCCAGAAATAGAATTGATGTAATAAGTAAGGTATTTCTATCAAACCGGCGCTCAAGATATTCGGGGATCGTTGAAATACCCAGTTTCAGATACTTAGGCAGGAAGTAGACAGCAAATAAGACAATGGTTAATGCCGCAATCACTTCCCAGGCCATAACAATAAAACCCGTTCTGAATGCCAAGCCGTTCAAACCGACCAAATGTTCTGTAGACAGATTCATTAACAACATGGAACTGCCGATATATATGCCGGTCAGGGAGCGTCCGCCAAGAAAATAACCCTCAGTTGAATCAATTAAGTGTTTGTTTCGTGTTTTATAATAAGCAATCCCTGCTACCAGTAACGTAAAACCGATAAAAGAAAGAAAAGCTGACATATGACCCTCCCATCCTGATTAACCGTTTTCAGGCATTAAAAACCATACGTTTTATAACACCCAGTTATAATTTGATTTCTTTACCGGATTGCAGGGATTCAAGCGCCTTATCTGCAAGATACTGTGCCTGCTCGCCATCAATACCGCTGGTTTCAGGAGTTACTCTACCCGCCATAACATCAACAAAATGGCTCCATTCTGCGATATAGGCTTCACGGTAGCGTTGCAGGAAGAAATGCTCGGGTTTGGCTGCAATACAACCTTCTTCACCCCAAACCTCGACGCTGTTTTCCCTGATATTTCCTGCGGTCAGCAAACCTTTTTCACCGTGCAACTCAAGGCGCTGATCATAGCCATAGCCCGAACGGCGGCTGTTAGTTATGGTCGCCATTGCCCCCGATGGGAATTTCATGACAATAAATGCGGTGTCAATGTCTCCTGCTGCGCCAATGGCCGGATCAACAAGATTGCTACCCTGAGCATAGATAGCACACGGTTCTTCGCCGATGATAAAACGTGCCATGTCAAAGTCATGGATGGTCATGTCCCGGAACATGCCGCCAGATACCCGGACATATTCAGCGGGTGGTGGGGAGGGATCACGAGAGGTAATCAGCAAGGATTCCGCTTTACCGATCGTACCGGCATTAAACAAGTTTTTTAGCCTACGGAACTGAGGATCGTAACGACGATTAAACCCGATAACCAAAGGAACCTGACACGCTTTTACCGTAGCAAGACACTGACGAACCCGTTCAAGCTCAAGATGAACCGGTTTTTCGCAGAAGATCATTTTATTATGCCGAGCCGCCAGTTCGATCAAATCGGCGTGGGTATCCGTTGCTGAAGCGATAAGCACACCATGAACATCAGGATCGGCCATCGCTTCTTCTGTGGTCTGTATTTTGGATTGATATTTGTGTACCAATATCTCAGCACTTGCCGGATGTGGATCAATCACAGAATAGAGGCAAGTTTCTTTATGATTGGCAATGCTGGCAGCATGAACCTGCCCAATTCGCCCTGCGCCAAATAATGCAATATTGAACATGAATGCTCCTTGATACTTTGGTACCTGCTTTTGGTGTGGATGAAAATATATCAAACAAAATATTTATTTCAATTTCGTTTTATTTGAAAAATTTATTTTTTAGAGCTGGCTCATATAACTTTCACTTGAGGTGCAACTTGCCGACAATTTCCTCCATACCTGATTTCCTCCCTCGCTTTATGAGCAAAGCCGGGTTAATCACGGAGGTGAGAAGTGAAACCCCGTATCGCCAGCAACAAACTGATCGTTATCAAGCGTGGTGTCACCAGCGAGTTACAAGCGAGAATCAAGAATGTTGTGACAAACACAGATAGCAGAGATTCGGTAAAAAACCAGTCCTGCTGATTTTCCTTTGCAGTGAGTCAAACAGAGATAATAAAATTATCGTCGGGATCACGGATGAAAAATGTCTTAATAAAAAATTAGTTTGATTTCAAATAATGAAATAGGCGTATAATTGACACAATAAATTAATGGTTAATTCACATCATAAAGTTGGCATATGAAATAATCTATTTTTAATACCGGAGGGTTATATATTTTATAATCTGACAGATAAACTGAAATATTCTTTTGTTGACATAATATTTCCTTGAATTTACTCTGCCCAGTGTTGCAGACAACCATTATATTCGATGTGTTTTTATACGAAATGCACACATACTATGTAAGGATTATAAACGCAGTTAATTACTCAGGGAATATTAAAAATAATCTGATGCAATAAATTTCAGGTAATATGAACAGGGTTAAATGATGTGTTTTATAAGTTTATAAAAAGGAAATTAAAATGAGAAGTATTTTCAATATATTAATAAATTGTAAAAAAATAGTTTTTCTGGTTTTCATTGCTTCGCTAATCAGTGCATGTACACAAAATAGGGTAGTAGAAAAAAAATCCGATATATACGATCAAGCTCATGCAGTAAATCAATGGATATGGCCGGCATCAGGAACAAAAATTGAGCTTAATGAAAGTGAACCGGGAATCGATATATTCGGCGAGCGTGGTCAGGATATTTTGGCTGCTGAAAATGGCCGGGTGGTATATGCAGGAGATGATCTCAGGGGCTACAAGAACCTGATTGTGATTAAGCACAGTGATACTTTACTAAGTGCCTATGCGAACAATAACACGATATTGGTCAATGAAGGAGATATCGTTTTACGTGGAAGTAAAATAGCCACTATGGGGGAAGATGCTTCTTCAGCACATTTACATTTTGAGATAAGGGAAAATGGACACTCTGTTGATCCACGCAATTTATTACCATCTAATCTTAAAAATAATAAATAATATGTCTGATACAAAATCTCTTGGTGCAAATAAAGGGTAAATACTACAGGCTATTAATCAGGGCTGTACTCAAAGTTCTCACGGGTTAATTCTTACGAACTTGAGTACGCCCTGATTTTTGTACGCAGCCATGTTCAGACTGCCTGCCAATATACCCAATGGATTTTAAGTTGACCGTTTTTGATCACGGTGTGATTTATTTGAACGTCAGGCTAGGGTGTGTAATGAGATAGCCTAAACAAATATAGATAATTTTTATATTAATTATGATGTGGTTTTTCCGATACAGCATCAATCCTGACCCGATAATTACCAAGTAGCAACATATCCATAACGACTCCCTTTCATCTTTATTTTTGATTGTAATGATAACCATTCTCATATTAATATGGCTGCGTGATAATTAACTTACGATACATTTAGCCATGTCTGAGCATACTGCCACTACAGCTCCTTTTACACTTGAATCGTTTTATGGCGCGCACCATGGTTGGCTGAAAACATGGCTCACCCGCAAACTCCAGTCGGCTTTTGATGCTGATGATATTGTTCAGGATACGTTTCTGCGGGTAATGAGGAGCGAATCGCTTGCGTCCATCCGCGATCCCCGCTCCTTTTTATGCACCATTGCCAAACGGGTAATAGTTGATCTCTTCCGCCGTAATGCACTCGAGAAAGCCTATCTTGAAATGCTGGCGCAACTGCCAGAAGCGCACGTCCCCTCCTCAGAAGTACGTGAAAGTCAGCTGGAAATCCTGCAACTGCTCGACAAAATGCTGGATGGCCTGAGCGGTAAAACCCGCGAGGCGTTTCTGCTTTCCCAGCTGGAAGGGCTAACCTACAACGACATCGCGTGCCGTCTGTCTGTTTCTGTCAGCTCGGTGAAAAAATACGTGGCCAGAGCAATGGAGCACTGTCTGTTATTTCGTCTGGAGCACGGGCTTTGAGCAACATACTGACCGACTCCCGCCGTCAGGCGCTGCGTGCAGCCTCTCACTGGTATGCAGTATTAAATTGCGGGCGGGTCAGCCCTCAGCAGCAGGCGCGCTGGCAGCAATGGTATGAACGGGATCAGGACAACCAGTGGGCATGGCGACAGGTAGAAATTCTGAGCAACCAACTCAGTAGCGTGCCTGGCGGTGTGGCCAGCCGCACGCTCCACGATATTCAATATACCCGCCGCCACATGATGAAGGGACTGTTGCTGATACTTGGCGTCGGTAGCGGCTGGCAGTTCTGGCGTTCAGAATCGGGTGAAGGGTTACGCGCCGATTATCGCACCGCAAAAGGGGCAATACGCCAACAGTGGCTGGAGGATGGAACGCTTCTGTCGCTCAATACGCAAAGTGCGGTGGATGTGCGTTTCGATGCCCACCAGCGCGCCATTAAACTTTGGTACGGCGAAATTGCCATTACGACTGCCAGAGATCCACAACAGCGCCCGTTTCGCGTTTTCACCCGTCAGGGGCAGCTTACTGCACTGGGCACCGAATTCACCGTTCGTCAGCAGGATGACAACACTCTGCTCGCGGTGCAGAAGAATGCGGTAAAAGTTGTGCTGACCGGCGATCCAACGCAAAAACGCATTGTCCGGCAGGGTGAAAACCTGCATTTCAATGCGGTAAAGTTTGGCGAGATTACATCGCTGGATGATGAAGCCAACGCTTGGACTCAGGGCATACTCAGCTTTAGCAATAAACCGCTTGGTGAGGTGATTATCACGCTAGCGCGCTATCGTAACGGCATACTGCGCTGTGATCCGGCTGTTGCCGGACTTCGCCTGAGCGGAACCTTTCCATTGAAAAATACCGATACGGTACTGAATGTGATCGCCAGAACTCTACCCGTTGAAATTCAGTCGGTTACCCGATACTGGGTCAACATCATTCCAGCGTAAGTAAAAAAATAAAAATAATTTTCATTTCGATTGTCCCTTTTCCCCCGCTCATTCGACTTCATACATGGATACAACAAAAAATGATGATGGAGACGGTATGACCCCTTTATGTGTTTTTCATAAAACAACACCTTTGATTACGGCTATTCGCCTGAGCCTGCTACCGCTGGTTGGCCTGGCCTCCCTGTCTGCATTCGCCGCACAGTATGACATCGCAGCCGGCGATCTGGACAAAGCACTCAATCAGTATGCAGCACGCAACGGGATCACGTTGTCTGTGGACGCCAGCCTGACGCGCGGTAAACAGAGCAACGGGCTGCACGGCGACTACGACGTGGAAACAGGCCTGAAGGCGCTGCTCGCTGGTAGCAAATTACAGCTCAAGTCACTTGGGAATAATAGCTGGACGCTGGAAACAGCTCCGATCTCCCAAGAGGATACGCTCGTCGTGGTGGGCGACTGGCTGGGTAACGCACGTGAAAACGATGTGTACGAACATGCCGGCGCACGTGATGTGATCAACCGTGAAGATTTCTCCAAAACGGGTGCCACCACCATGCGTGACGTGTTAAATCGTATTCCGGGTGTCAGCGCGCCGGAAAACAATGGTACTGGCAGTCACGATCTGGCGATGAGCTTCGGTATTCGTGGACTCAATCCACGCCTTGCCAGCCGCTCAACTGTATTAATGGATGGTATTCCGGTTCCGTTTGCGCCTTATGGTCAGCCGCAGCTCTCGCTTGCCCCCTTATCTCTGGGCAACATGAATGCAGTAGACGTGGTGCGCGGTGGCGGCGCGGTGCGTTACGGGCCGCAAAGTGTGGGAGGGGTGGTTAACTTTGTCACCCGCGCTATCCCGCAGGGCTTTGGCATTGAAGCCGGCGTCGAAGGCCAGTTGAGTCAGGTTTCTTCACAAGACAATCCGAAAGAGACGCACAACCTGATGGTGGGCGGTACGATGGATAACGGTTTTGGCTCGGCGTTGCTTTACTCTGGAACCCGTGGCAGCGACTGGCGCGAGCACAGCGCCACCCGCATTGATGATGTTATGCTGAAAAGCAAATATGCGCCCAACGACGTGCATACCTTTAATAGCCTGCTTCAATACTACGATGGCGAAGCCGATATGCCTGGCGGTCTGTCGCGCGCGGATTACGATGCCGATCGCTGGCAATCCACCCGCCCGTATGACCACTTCTGGGGCCGTCGTCAGCTTGCAAGCCTCGGCTATCAATATCAGCCTGACAATCAGCATAAATTCAATATTCAAGGCTTCTACACCCGCACGTTGCGCAGCGGCTATCTGGAGCAGGGAAAACGCATCACCCTTTCCCCACGCTACTACTGGGTGCGGGGTATTGAGCCTCGCTACAGCCAGAGCTTTATGATGGGTCCATCCGCGCATGAAGTGGGAATAGGTTATCGCTATATTAATGAATCAACTCATGAAATGCGCTACTACACTACAACAGCCAGTGGTCAGTTGCCCTCAACGTCCAGCCCGTACGACCGCGACACGCGTTCAGTTACCGAGGCTCACGCTTGGTATATTGATGATAAAATCGATATCGGCAACTGGACTATTACACCCGGTATGCGTTTCGAACATATCGAGTCATACCAGAACAACAACCTGAAGCATAAGCATGAGGAAGTGAGCTATAACGCGCCGCTCCCTGCGCTGAGTGTACTCTATCACGTGACTGGCAACTGGAATATTTATGCCAACACAGAAGGCTCCTTTGGCACCGTCCAGTACAGCCAAATTGGCAAGGCTGTGAAAAGCGGCAGTGTGGAACCAGAAAAAGCGCGAACCTGGGAAGTCGGCACCCGATACGACGACGGCGCTCTGACTGCGGAAATGGGGCTGTTCCTGATTAACTTCAATAATCAATACAGCTCCAACCAGACCAACGACACGGTGACCGCACGCGGTAAAACCCGTCACACCGGGCTGGAAACGCAGATGCGGTACGATCTTGGCGATCTGACGCCAACGCTGGAAAACCTCTCCGCATATGCAAGCTATGCGTATGTAAATGCGGAGATCCGCGAAAGTGGCGACACCTACGGAAATCAGGTACCGTTCTCACCAAAACACAAAGGTACTTTTGGGGTGGACTACAAACCGGGCAACTGGACGTTCAACCTGAACAGTGATTTCCAATCCAGCCAGTTTGCGGATAACGCCAATACCGTTACAGAGAGCGCCGATGGCAGCACTGGCCGTATTCCTGACTATATGTTGTGGGGTGCGCGCGTCTCGTATGACTTCGGGCCGGAGATGGCCAACCTGAACCTGGCGTTCGGTGTGAAGAACATCTTCAACCGTGAGTACTATACCCGCTCTTATGACGACAACAACAAAGGTATCTATGCCGGACAACCCCGCACGCTGTATATGCAGGGTTCCGTGAAGTTTTAATTGTTAATGCCCGGCGCTTTTGCAGCGCCGGGTAAGCGCAACGTCATCTGGTCTACAGGATCTGTGTGCATTAAAAACATTGTGTATTGAAAACATTGTGGAGTGAATATTTTGGCTTTTATTCGCATTTTTTTCGCAAGTCTGTTTGTGTTCGCAAGCCAGTCCTTTGCTGCTACTGTTCAAGATGAGCATGGCACTTTTACAATCAATAAAACACCGCAACGCATCGTGGTACTGGAACTGTCGTTCGCCGATGCGCTGGCGGCGGTAGACATCAGTCCGGTGGGGATCGCTGATGACAACGATCCGAATCGCATTCTGGCGGATGTGCGCGCCCATTTGAAACCCTGGCAATCTGTCGGAACGCGCGCGCAGCCTAGCCTTGAAGCCATCAGCGCCCTGAAACCTGATCTGATTATCGCCGACAGCAGCCGTCACGCAGGTATCTATACCACATTGCAGGAAATTGCCCCGGTTCTGTTGCTCAAATCACGCAATGAAACATACAAAGAAAACCTGCAATCGGCAGCAATTATTGGCGAAGTAGTAGGAAGAATCGCGGAAATGCAGGCGCGACTCAAACTGCACAGCGAGCGGATGGCAAAGTGGGCGAGCCTGCTGCCTGAAGGTACGAGTGTGGCATTCGGCACGTCACGTGAACAACAGTTCAATCTGCACACCAGCGGAACATATACCGGAGAAGTGCTGACAGCGCTCGGACTGAAGGTTCCCACGCCCGCGGGCCAGACATCGATGCCGTCGATAAACCTTGAGCAACTGTTGTCGATCAACCCGTCATGGCTACTGGTGGCGCATTATCGTCAGGAGAGCATTGTGAAACGCTGGCAGCAGGACACGCTGTGGCAAATTCTTACGGCCGCACAAAAACAGCAGGTCGCGGCGGTCAACAGCAATGCCTGGGCGCGGATGCGTGGGATTTTCGCGGCGGAGCGCATTGCCAGCGATACAGTAAAAATCTTTCACCATCAGATGAATACCGATACGAAATGAAGCGTATTCAACACCCAGTGCTGTTGTGGGGGATCCCTGCTGCGGCGCTTATTGCTATTTTCTGGCTGAGTCTGTTTTGCTACTCAGCCCTTCCTATTTCTGCGTTTGAAGCGCTGCACGCGCTGGTGCCGGGGCACACGCCAACATTGCCCGAAGCACTGGTGCAAAACCTGCGTCTGCCGAGAACCCTGCTCGCCCTTTCCATTGGTGCAAGTCTGGCACTTTCGGGGGCGTTGCTGCAAACCCTCACCCATAATCCGTTGTCCTCGCCTTCTTTGCTTGGCATCAATAACGGGGCAGCTCTGGCTATGGCGCTGACCAGCGCACTCAGCCCATCACCGTTCGAGGGTTTTTCCATCGCATTTATTGCCGCCTGCGGTGGCGGCATAAGCTGGCTGCTGGTGATGGCGACGGGTGGCGGTTTCCGGCAAGAGCAGGATCGCAACAAACTGATCCTCGCCGGTATCGCGCTTTCAGCGCTCTGCATGGCGCTGACCCGCATCACGCTGCTGCTGGCAGAAGATCATGCTTATGGCATTCTTTACTGGCTGGCGGGCGGTATCTCACATGCACGCTGGCAGGAGTTCTGGCAACTTTTCCCGATAGTCGTGCTGACAACGCCCGTCGCACTGCTGCTGGCCAACCAGCTTAATCTGCTTAACGTCAGCGACAGCACCGCCCACACGCTTGGCGTAAACCTGCTGCGTCTGCGGCTGGGGATTAATGCGCTGGTGCTTTTGCTGGTGGGTGCCTGCGTCAGCGTTGCTGGTCCCATAGCATTTATTGGCCTGCTGATACCGCATCTGGCACGGTTCTGGATTGGCTACAACCAGCGCAACATACTGCCTATGAGTATGCTGTTGGGAGCGACGCTGATGCTACTGGCCGATATGCTCGCCCGTGTTCTGGCCTTCCCCGGTGAGCTGCCTGCGGGCGTAGTGCTGGCACTGCTCGGTGCACCCTGCTTTGTCTGGCTGGTGAGGAAACTCGGATGAAAATCGTGTTTCTAATCTGTATCACCCTGATGCTGGCGTTCTGCTCCCTATTGTCGCTCAGGATGGGCGCTATCCCACTGCCGTGGCACGCGCTCCTGACGGACTGGTGCAGCGGCAGTGAACACTATTACTTAACGCGATGCTCGACTTTTATGATGAGTTGAAATGACATAGCCGCTCCTTTATAACTTTAAGTCGTCAAAAATAGAGAAATAAAGGAACAAAAGGCTATGTCACAGCAA
>NZ_JBBMXH010000067.1:0-26662 GCF_037996725.1 Xenorhabdus entomophaga | reverse complement strand
GTAATACGTTCAGGTTCAGACAGTGTGATATTCGATTTCATAGGAATAGGGGGTAAGTCATCGGATTACCAATTATAGCATCAATGCAGATAGTTTATCTGATCAACTTATGTTATTTTAAATAGCATTGATAATTAATAATTGAAACTGTATTTCATATTTATTACTAAAAATATATTTAGGATGATTGATTAAATCAGACTATCTTTTTTACTGACTTATCGTTTTAACAAGGAATTAAATTTCCTACTTCTCATTTATTGACACAACCATTTTATATTTCAATACAGTTTTGTTAGAAAATTAAGAGTTAATCCGATAATAACTTAAAAACTTATGTCCTAGCATACAAAAAACCAAAGTACCCGGAGAAAATAATGAAAAAATTACATGATATTGCCAAAGAACTGTTACCTGCTAAATCTTATAAGATGTTGATTAACGGAGAATGGGTCGATAGTGTTTCAAAAAATACGTTAAAAAGTTATAACCCGGCAACCGGTGAATTGCTCACAGAATATGCTGCGGGTAACGCCGAAGATGTCGAGCTTGCCGTCAAAGCTGCCCAAAAAGCCCTGACAACATGGAGTAAAACCTCTGCCGCAGAAAGGCAGTCCATGTTGCTGAAAATCGCTGATCTACTGGAAGCGGAAGCGGAGCGTTTTATTACCCTTGAAACATTAGATGGTGGTAAGACTCAGGCTCTATGCCGTAATTTTGATATTCCTTTCTCCGTTGATCACTTCCGCTATTTTGCCGGCGTTATCCGTGCTCATTCTGATACCAGTGATATTATCGATAACGATACACTGAGCCTAGTGATCAGAGAACCTATTGGCGTAGTCGGGCAGATTATTCCATGGAATTTCCCATTATTAATGGCAGCCTGGAAACTCGCTCCGGCCCTTGCAGCCGGTAATACTATTGTTATCAACCCTGCCAGCCTGACCCCAATAACGCTACTTGAGCTGGGGCGCATAATGAATCAAGTTCTGCCAGCGGGCGTTGTCAATATCGTCACGGGGCGTGGTTCAACCGTCGGCCAGGCTATCCTCGACCATGAAGGCATTGGCAAGGTAGCCTTTACCGGCTCAACAGAAGTCGGTTACAACGTTGCCGCAGCAGCGGCGAAAAGACTTGTTCCGGCAACACTGGAATTAGGTGGTAAATCTGCCAATATCATCTTCCCTGATGCCAATATGAAAAAAGCAGTCAAACATGCTGCCTACGCAATTTTGTTGAATCAGGGACAAGCCTGTGAATCCGGTGCCCGTCTGTTCCTGCATAAAGATATTCACGATGAATTTCTGAAATCGCTGAAAATGGTCTTTGAATCAGTCAAAGTGGGCGATCCGATGCTGGCAGAAACCGAGATGGGCAGTCAGGTCAGCGAAGATCAGATGAATACCATTTTGGGTTACGTCGATCTTGCCAGACAGGAAGGGGCAACCGTTCTAACTGGCGGAAAGCGTATGACAGGTGAAGGATATGATAACGGATTCTTCATCCACCCCACTATTCTCACCAATGTAACCAATAATATGCGGGTTGCTCAGGAAGAAATTTTCGGGCCGGTGCTGTGTGTCATTCCATTCAGCAATGAAGAAGAGGTCATCGAAATTGCCAATGATTCCGAATATGGTTTGGCCGGTGCTGTATGGACTCAGGACATTAACCGTGCCCTTCGCGTCGCCAAGGCGGTCAAGACAGGTCGCATGTGGATTAACACCTACCACGAACTGCCTGCTCATACGCCTTTCGGTGGCTATAAGAAATCAGGGCTTGGGCGTGAAACCCACAAGATGATGTTGGACGCTTACACCGAAGTGAAAAACATCTATATCAGTACCAAGGAAGACTAAAAAAACAATCGCCACCTTTTCAGGTGGCGATTCTCATGCTTTATTTAATCATTACAGCCAGAAGAACCAGGCAACCGCAGAAATAATGGCAATACATGCCACGTTCAGCACCATACCGACTCTGACCATTTCTATTTGTTTGATATAGCCGGAGCCATAAACAATCGCGTTAGGTGGTGTTGCTACAGGCAACATAAATGCACAGGATGCTCCGATACCAATGATCATGGTTAAAACCATGACCGGCATTCCCAGCGCTTCTGCAACTGTGGCAAAAATAGGCACAAGCAGCGCTGCACTCGCGGTGTTACTTGTAAATTCTGTCAGGAAGATAATAAACGCTGCAATCGCGACGATGATTACAAACCAAGGGCTTGTACCAAAAGTTGCCGCCATGCCATTCGCCATCACTTCACTGGCACCGGAATTTTTCAAGACCGCACTCAGAGTCAGACCACCACCGAACAGCATCAATACGCCCCATTCAGTGTTGTTCTGAATCTGTGACCACGTTGATACGCCAGAGATGCCAATCAGAATAGCTGCGCTCACTGCGATAATCGTATCCAGATCTTTTACGCCACCCAGTGCATCACTGATCAATGAACTGGAAATCCAGCACACAACGGTTAACAGAAAAATAACCATTGTAATCAAACGCTTACTATTCCATTCTAACTGTTCCAATTCCAGTTCAAATTTGTGGTTCAGATTTGGACGCAGCATGAAGTACATCACCCCAACCATGACAGGCATTAGGATGATCACCATTGGCACGCCATATTTCATCCATGTGACGAAATCCATACCCAATTGCGCCGCTGCGATGGCATTTGGCGGACTACCAACCAGCGTACCCAGACCCCCAATACTGGCACTATATGCCACGCCTAACAGAACGAATATAAAAGTATTACGCTCAGAACGTACATCCAGATTAGCCAGAATACCGAGAATCAATGGCAGCATCATCGCAGCAGTCGCCGTATTGCTGATCCACATGGAAAGTACTGCGGTGATACCAAAGATCAGTAATACCGCCACAGATAAGCGCCCACGGGCAATCATCAGCAAACGGTTAGCGATCAGTCTGTCCAGACCTTGGATATGTAGCGCCGTTGCCAGTGCAAAACCGCCAAAGAACAAAAAGATAATCGGGTTTGCAAAAGATTTCAGCGCGTCACCGGTATTCAACAATCCCAGACCAACAGCCAGAATCGGAATACACAGTGCAGTAATCGTGACGTGAATGGCTTCGGTCAACCATAACACACCAACAAAAGCCATCAATGCCAAGCCTGCATTGGCTTTTTCGCCATAAGGCAAAAACTTAAGCAGCACTATAAGCAAGATGATATCCAGCGCGAGAATAATTAAGCCTCTTTTATTTGAGGGGGTAGGCCCAACCGCTGGGGTTAAAGATTCAGAAGCGTCCATGAAGACTCCGTAAAACAATGATACATAACTCTGTAATGTAAAAAGAATAATTGATGAATCATTGCCATAAATGTTAAAGAATTACATTACATGTGAAATAATAAGGAGTATTAACAAGGAATAAAATACGAGTTGTATAATTTTGGGATCTATTACGCGGGATTTGACTAATTGCTGAGTAATTGTCCAAAAAACAGGCTGAATTTCTGTTGTTATGTCACATTTTAACGTTGTAATTGTGTCGATAGTTATCAGGAAAAATAAAATTTTCTTTTACGAAAAAGCGAAAGAGCTTAGACTCTTTCGCCAAAACATAAATAAAATTTATTTTTTATCGAAATCAGCCAGCAATTATGCCTGACCTTTTACTTCTCTCAGACCGTTGAAAGGTGCACGGTTACCCAGTGCTTCTTCGATACGGATCAGCTGGTTGTATTTAGCAACACGATCAGAACGGCTCATAGAACCAGTTTTGATTTGACCCGCTGCGGTACCTACTGCTAAATCGGCAATGGTTGCATCTTCAGTTTCACCAGAACGGTGAGAAATAACCGCGGTGTAACCTGCGTCTTTTGCCATCTTGATTGCAGCCAGAGTTTCAGTCAAAGAACCAATCTGGTTGAATTTGATCAGGATGGAGTTTGCAATACCTTTTTCGATACCTTCTTTCAGGATCTTAGTGTTGGTTACGAACAGATCGTCACCAACCAATTGGATCTTGTCACCCATAACTTTAGTCTGGTAAGCAAAACCTTCCCAGTCAGATTCGTTCAGGCCATCTTCGATGGAAACGATTGGGTATTCTTTGGTTAAGCCTTCCAGATAATGGGTAAATTCCTGAGAGGTGAAAGTCTTGCCTTCGCCTTTCAGTTCATAATTACCAGTTTCTTCGTTATAGAATTCAGAAGCTGCGCAGTCCATAGCCAGAGTAATGTCTTTACCCAGTACGTAACCTGCTTTTTCAACCGCTTCTTTGATTGCTGCCAGCGCTGCTGCGTTGGATTCCAGGTTAGGCGCATAGCCCCCTTCATCACCGACCGCAGTGTTCATGCCTTTTGCTTTCAGCACTTTTGCCAGATTGTGGAATACTTCAGAACCCATGCGCACAGCCTCTTTCAGGGTGCTTGCACCCACTGGCTGGATCATGAATTCCTGAATGTCTACGTTGTTGTCAGCATGCTCACCACCGTTGATGATATTCATCATTGGCAATGGCATAGAGAATTGACCCGGAGTGCCGTTCAGCTCAGCAATGTGCTCATAAAGAGGCATACCTTTCGCGGCTGCCGCTGCTTTGGCGTTCGCGAGGGAAACAGCCAAAATCGCGTTAGCACCGAAGTTAGATTTGTTTTCAGTTCCATCCAACTCGATCATGATTTTGTCGATGTTAGCCTGATCTTTCGCATCCTGACCAACCAGAGCCTGTGCAATCGGGCCGTTAACCGCAGCAATGGCTTTCAGTACACCTTTACCCATAAAACGGGATTTATCGTCATCACGCAGTTCCAGTGCTTCGCGAGAACCTGTTGATGCGCCTGACGGAGCAGCAGACAGACCGACAAACCCCCCTTCCAGATGCACTTCTGCTTCTACAGTTGGGTTACCACGGGAGTCAATGATTTCACGGCCAAGCACTTTAACGATTTTGGACATTAGGTTTTCCTCAGTACAAGTTAAATTCCGGGCAATAGATTGAAACTAAAAACAACTACCTTAAGAGTCATCAGCTTAAAACCAACCTATTGCCCCATATCTTATTTCAACTGGCCTTTCTGATATTTGCCAGCAGCTTCAACAAAGCCGGCAAACAACGGATGACCATCGCGAGGCGTTGAAGTGAATTCCGGGTGGAACTGGCACGCCACAAACCATGGGTGCGCAGGGTTTTCAATGATTTCCACCAACTTGTTATCGACTGAACGGCCTGCAATACGCAAACCTGCATCTTCAATGCGTTTCAACAACAAATTGTTCACTTCATAACGATGGCGATGACGCTCAATGATGTCATCCTGGCCATACATTTTACGCACCAGACTATCTTCAGTCAGATGGCACAACTGACCACCAACACGCATCGTTCCGCCGAGATCGCTCTCTTCGCTACGCATTTCTACGTTGCCGTTCTCATCACGCCATTCGGTGATCAGACCAACAACCGGTAACTTACATTCAGGCTCAAATTCAGTCGAGTTGGCCCCTGCCATTCCTGCAACGTTGCGGGAAAATTCAATCAGGGCAACCTGCATACCCAGACAAATGCCCAAATATGGAACTTTGTTCTCACGGGCATAACGGGCCGTCATGATCTTGCCTTCGATACCACGGCCACCGAAGCCGCCCGGTACCAGAATTGCATCCAGACCTTTCAGCACTTCAACACCACGGGTTTCGACGTCCTGTGAATCGATCAGCTTAATGTTGACCGTCAGGCGATTTTTCAGCCCACCATGTTTCAGTGCTTCAATCACAGATTTATAAGCATCTGGCAGTTCAACATATTTGCCCACCATCCCAATGGTAACTTCACCCGCTGGATTGGCTTCTTCGTAAATGACCTGTTCCCATTCGGACAGATCTGCTTCCGGGCATTCGATGCTGAATCGTTTACAAATATAATCATCTAAGCCCTGAGATTTCAAGAGGCCCGGGATTTTATAAATGGAATCAACATCTTTTAAGGAGATAACCGCTTTCTCTGGTACGTTACAGAAAAGCGCAATTTTTGCACGCTCATTGGCGGGAATGATGCGATCTGAACGGCAGATCAGCACATCCGGCTGAATGCCAATGGACAACAATTCTTTCACGGAATGCTGGGTTGGCTTAGTTTTCACTTCGCCCGCTGCGGCCATATAAGGCACCAGAGTCAAGTGCATGAACAGCGTATTTTCGCGGCCCACTTCTACCGCCATCTGACGAATGGCTTCGAGGAATGGCAGAGATTCGATATCACCGACAGTACCGCCGATTTCCACCAGCACAACATCATGACCTTCTGCACCACGGATGATACGGTCTTTGATTTCATTGGTGATGTGAGGGATAACCTGAATGGTTGCGCCCAAATAATCGCCACGGCGTTCTTTGCGCAACACTTCAGAATAGACACGGCCAGTGGTGAAATTATTGCGGCGTGTCATTTTGGTTCGAATGAAACGTTCGTAGTGACCTAAATCAAGATCAGTTTCAGCGCCGTCTTCGGTAACGAAAACTTCCCCGTGTTGGGTTGGGCTCATTGTGCCTGGATCGACGTTGATGTACGGGTCCAGTTTCATAATGGTGACATTGAGTCCACGGGCTTCGAGTATAGCCGCCAAAGAGGCTGCGGCAATGCCTTTACCCAGAGAGGATACGACCCCGCCGGTCACAAAAATATAATTAGTTTTCATGCTGAACCTGAAAGTTTAGGTTTAAAAGGATGATGAATATAACAGGACGGGAAAGCAGTATACCCTAACCTTAATTTCGCTACAAACCATCTAAACAGGTTAAAGTGCCACTTAATCAGTAACACTGCGAAGCAACCGCACTGCTTTCTCTTTAAATTCATCAAGTTATTAGCGTGAAATTTTTTCACTTAATTCAGGTTATTCAGCTAAACATGCGACATCCTTTTCGCTATTTTTATGTCGTTTTTTCTATCGCTGGCTTATAGCTGCTGATTTTTCACTTGCTGCCACATAGCATCCATCTCATCCAATGTAGCAGTTTCCAGTGTCAAGCCTTTGTCCAGGATCAGTTTTTCGACGTTGCGAAAACGATTTTCAAATTTCTGGCAGGCTTTTTGTAATGCCATTTCCGGCTTGTGGCCCAAATGGCGGGATAAATTGACCACCGAAAACAGTAAATCTCCCAGTTCTTCTTCCAACCGGGTTTCATCAACAACAGCCTGCTGCACTTCAGCCATGACTTCGTCAATTTCTTCATAGACTTTGTCCAACACAGGGCCTAGTGTGTCCCAATCAAAACCAACCGAAGCACAGCGTTTCTGGATCTTATAGGCTTTCATCAGAGCCGGCTGGCTGGCAGGAATATCATCCAGCACTGAGTGCTGATCTTTCTCCGCCCTTTCTGCGGTCTTGCGCTGTTCCCAGCTTCCTATCGCCTCTTCGCTGCTGATCCCCGCTTGTTGATTGAAGATATGGGGATGGCGGCGTTCCAGTTTGTCGCATACCGCTTCGCAGATATCGTCGAAATCAAATTGTTGCTGCTCCTGAGCCATCTGGGCATAAAACACAATGTGAAACAGCAAATCCCCCAGCTCTTCTTTCAGGGCATGTGTATCATTGCGTTCAATCGCATCGAGTACTTCATAAGTCTCTTCCAGCGTGTAAGGGGCAATCGTGGCTGAAGTTTGTACTTTGTCCCAGGGACAGCCATTCCGGGGATGGCGCAATTGCGCCATAATCTCTTTAAGTCGTTCGATGGAGATAGTTTTCATTTTATTCATATACAATCAATTACCGTGCAAACGTCTGGCTTCAATCACATCAGGCAATTGATTGAGTTTTGCCAATACCCGCCCAAGCACCTGTAGGTTATAAATCTCAATGTTCATATCAATGGTAGCAAGCTGTTGTTTAACATCACTACGGCTGCTGACCCCCAGCACATTGACTTTTTCATTGGCGAGGATGGTCGTGATATCACGTAATAATCCACTGCGATCATTGGCAAGTACCCGCACCACAAGAGAGTAGCCACTGGAATAACTTTCTCCCCACACCGCATCAACGATCCGTTCTGGTGAGCTGGCTTCCAATTCTGCCAGCTGATCACAATCAGCACGATGGATAGAAATACCACGCCCGCGAGTAATAAAACCAATGATCTCATCGCCGGGGATAGGCTGGCAGCAACGGGCAATGTGATGCATTAAGTTACCCACGCCTTCAACAACAACCCGGCCATTATCTCTGGTTGTATTACGTGGTGCATAGGCTTTGCTCTCCAGATTGCGAAGCGCCTCGCGATCCTCTTCTTCCGCTGTCGTTTTATTGAATTTGTTTTGCAGGAAATTCATCAATTGGTGGATACGGATATCACCGACACCAATGCCTGCCAGCACTTCCTCCAGTGAATGCACGTTATAACGGGCAATCAGTTCCTTTTCTGCTTCTTTGACGGTGATACCCAAATGTGTTAACTCATTATCCAACATTTGGCGACCGGCAATGATATTTTTGTCGCGATCTTGCTTGCGGAACCAGTTGTGAATTTTTGCACGACCACGGCTGGTCGTCACATAACCAAGGTTAGGGTTCAGCCAATCTCGGCTTGGGTTCGGCTGTTTCTGGGTAATGATTTCAATCTGATCACCCATCTGGAGCTGATAGCTGAAGGGTACGATGCGCCCGCCAATTTTTGCCCCAATGCAGCGATGCCCGACATCACTGTGGATATGATAGGCAAAATCCAACGGGGTAGAGCCGATTGGCAAGTCAATCACATCCCCTTTTGGCGTAAAGACATAAACGCGATCATCAAACACCTGACTGCGTACCTCATCCAGCATTTCGCCGGTATCCGACATTTCTTCCTGCCATGCAATCAGCTTACGCAGCCACGCAATACGGCTTTCATAACTGCCGGATTTACCCCCAATCGCAGTGCCTTCCTTGTATTTCCAATGCGCTGCAACCCCAAGTTCAGAATCGTCATGCATCTGGCGGGTACGGATCTGGATCTCAAGGGTTTTCCCTCCCGGCCCTAAAACGACAGTATGAATGGACTGATAACCGTTCGGTTTCGGGTTAGCAACGTAATCGTCAAATTCATCCGGCAAATGACGATAGTGAGTATGCACTATCCCCAACGCGGCATAGCAATCCTGTAGACGATCGACGACAATCCGCACCGCACGCACGTCAAACAACTCATCAAAGGCGAGAGCTTTCTTCTGCATTTTGCGCCAAATGCTGTAGATATGTTTGGGACGCCCGTAAATTTCGCCGCTTATTCCTTCTTTCAACATATATTTACGCAGGGTCGTAATGAATTTATCGATATATTGCTCACGATCAATTCGGCGCTCATGCAGCAGCTTGGCTATTTTCTTATATTCATCGGGATGCAGATAACGGAAGCAGAAATCCTCCAATTCCCATTTTAACTGCCCAATCCCCAGCCGGTTAGCCAGAGGAGCATAAATATTGGAACACTCTTTGGCCGCCAGAACCCGCTCATCTTCGCTGGCATCCTTCACTTCCCGCAAATGGGCAATTCGCTCAGCCAGTTTGATAATGACACAGCGAAAATCTTCCACCATCGCCAGCAACATCCGGCGAACATTATCAACCTGTACTGAACAGGTTGAGTCAGTATGTGTGGCTTTCAGTTGGCGAATGGCATCCATTTCCAGAACGCCATTTACCAGATTCGTGATGGCCTTGCCAAAAGTTTCTGTCACTGTTTCGCTATCGAGTAGCCCGGCATTAAGGATGGGAAAGAGCAGCGCAGCGCGCATACTGTCGTTATCCATGCTCAATGTGGACAGGATCTCCACCATTTCCACACCACGCCATAGTAACAGCTCCGCATCGGGGTGATTCTGAACTTTTGCGTGACAGTAATGCCATGTTTCTGCCAGTTTTTCACTGGATTGGGGGTTAGTGATGTTTAAACTCGCGATCCACTTCTCAACAGCAAACTCACCTGCCGGTGTGAGATGCGCACTTCTTACCGCAACCATAATTTCTCCCTACTCGATAGTCATTGACTCACGGCTGAACAGTGCCATGGATTCAAGATGACTGGTGTGCGGAAACATATCCAGCATCCGCACACTGACAAGATGATAACCAGCTTCCAGCAGAACTTTGCTGTCCCGTGCCAGTGTTGTGGGGTTACAGGAAACGTAAACCACTTTCTCGGGAGCCAGTTTTACTATGTGTGTCATAACACCCGCAGCACCTGCGCGGGCAGGATCCAGCAGCACTTTATTGAATCCTTGTACGGCCCAAGGCTGCTGCTGAATATCCGATTCCAGATTTTCATGAAAGAAATCGACGTTATTAAGTTCATTGAGCTGAGCGTTATATTGCCCACTCGCCACCAGCGCAGCAACTCCTTCCACACCAACAACAGCCTGAACTTTATTGGCAACCGGCAAGGTAAAGTTACCCATACCGCAAAACAGATCCAATACCCTGTCTGTTGGCTGCAAATCCAGCCATGCCAATGCCTGAGTTACCATTTGTTGGTTAACTTCATCATTAACCTGAATAAAATCCCGCGGGCTGAACACCAGTTTTAACCCATCAACCTGATACCATGGCTCAGGTTGTACGTCTATCAAAGGCTCAAGGGATTTTTCATCGCCCGCCAGATAAACTGCCACATGATATTGCACAGAAAAAGTGCGCAATATTTCCCTATCTTCATGCTTCAATGGATCAAGATGACGTAATACGATGAGCGGGCCATTATCTGCCAACACCAGTTCAACGTGTCCCAACCGTTTAACGGCATTCAGGCTGTTTAGACACTGAGACAAAGGCTGCAATAATTGTTCCAGTTCAGGGCGCATGACAGGGCAGTGTTTAATATTGATCAAATCGTTGGTTTGGCTCTGCCGGAATCCCATTAATAATGTACGCTGCTTAGCGTGATATTGCAGGCCAAGACGGGCACGGCGTCGATAGGCATATTCCGGACTGTGAATAATGGGCTGCGCACTGATATTAATCCCTGTTTCCCGCTGAATCAGGTGTTCCAACACACTGGCCTTGGTATTAACTTGCAGTTCAGTGGCAACGTGTTGCTGCTGGCATCCACCGCATACTTTAAAATGCGGGCAGCGAGGCGTTACGCGATATGGACTGTCTGACAGGCGCTTGACCACTTTAGCCTTGGCAAACTGGCGTTTTTCCTCGGTCAGTTGGATTTGTGCCTGCTCACCCGGCAATAATCCCGGAATAAAGATAGTTTTTCCCTGATGGCGGGCAATTCCTTGCCCTTGAGCATCAAGGTTATCTGCGGTAACGGAAATAATGCCTCGGTTTACGGAACGACGATTTGGGGAGTAAAATTGCACCATGATTCTGACTGACTTTGAAAAATTGAGTTCTGATTTTCCCACAATGGACGCCTATGACCAAATATAGCCTACGCACCCGTATGATGAGCCTGATATTGGTTCCTGTTCTACTGGTCGGAACGCTTGTGAGTATATCATTTATCTCATACCGCTATTACGAGTTGAAGAGCCTGATAGTCCGCAGTGGGATCAGTATTATTGAACCGTTATCTATTGCCAGCGAAGTTGGCATCAATCTGGATAATCGCCGGCGAGTCAAGTCATTGATAAATAGCCTGCATCGCCGTAACTCGGAAATTGTGCGGGCGATTGCGATTTTTGACGAGCACCATAAATTATTTGATATTTCGAATAACAAATACGATATCAATCTACTGAGAGTCGCTCCCGATGCCCCGATTCCAACCACTTTGTCCAAGACGGAATACGGCAATAGTATCATTTTGAAGATGCCGATTATCTCAGAAACGCCCTCTTCTAATCAGTGGCGCAACGTAGCCAATGATACATCTGCCAACGATACATCTGCCAACGGTACGTTGCCCATTGGCTATATTGCGATTGATTTGGATTTACGCGCCGCTCAGCTTCAACAGTACAAGGAAATTGCGACCTCAATCATTCTGTTGATTCTGTGTCTGGGAGGCACGGCCTTATTTGCCCATGTTCTGGTACGTAAAGTGACACAGCCATTGAACTGCATGGTCCAAGCGGTAGATCGTATCCGGCAGGGGCAATTAAACAGTCGCGTAACGGGTGCCATGCCGGGAGAATTGGCAGCACTTCAGAATGGCATCAATACCGTAGCGGAATCGCTCTCGAAATATAGGGACGAAATGCAGCTCCACATTGATCAAGCCACTTCCGATCTGCAAATTACAATGGAGCAGTTAGAAATCCAGAATGTTGAACTGACCATCGCTAAAAAGCGGGCACAGGAAGCGGTCAGGATCAAAACGGAATTTCTGGCTAATATGTCTCATGAATTACGTACTCCCCTCAATGGCGTTATTGGCTTTACCCGCCAGATGTTGAAAACGCACATTACTACCCAACAAATGGAGTATCTCTATGTCATTGATCGTTCAGCCAACAATCTACTGAAAATTATCAATGATATTCTGGATTTCTCACGGCTGGAATCCAACAAGCTGATATTGGACCAAGTGCCTTTCCTGCTGCGAGATACCGTCAATGAAGTGATTGAGCTGCTGACTCCCGCTGCCAGTGATAAAAACCTGCCACTGCATCATCATATTGGTGAAAATTTACCTAACCTGATGATCGGTGATCCCATTCGCTTACAGCAAATACTCACTAACCTCATTGGCAATGCAATTAAATTTACAGATAAAGGCAGTGTGACGCTGGATATTAAATTACGCCAGCAGAAACACCATCTCGTGCAAATTGACTTTGTCGTGACTGATACCGGTATCGGCATTAAACCTGAATATCGCCCGATTCTGTTCCAGGCCTTCAATCAGGCCGATGCCAGCATTACCCGCCATTACGGAGGAACAGGGCTGGGTTTAAGCATCACCAAAAGACTGGTCAATGAAATGAAAGGGGAAATTGATTACACCAGTGAAGTCGCCAAAGGTACGGTGTTTTATTTTGATATCTGGTTGGAAAAGGAAGAATTCTTATTCGGTTCATTACCTGAGCTACAGCCTGTTTCTCCCGTCGTACCGCGTTTAGCCATGACGGTGATGGCGGTGGATGATAATCCTGCTAACCTGAAATTGATTGGTGCTCTGTTGAGTGAGCAAGTTGAAAATACCCTGCTGTGTCGCAATGGCATGGAGGCATTGGAAATAGCGGAAAAACATCCGTTGGATCTTATTTTGATGGATATCCAGATGGCAGATCTGGATGGGATTCAAACGTCTGAACTGATCCACCAATTGCCTCTGCATAAAGAGACACCGATTGTGGCCGTGACAGCCTTTGCCTGCCATGAAGCAAACAGCGCCCCCTTTATTGATTGTCTTTCCAAACCCTTGGAAGAAAATCGCCTGAAAAAATTACTGAATCAATTCAATTACCAGAAATACGATCAACAGACAAAGCCACCAGCTATTGATTGGAATATGGCGTTGCAGCAAACCGCTGGCAAGGAATCACTGGCACGAGAGATGCTGGAAATGCTGGTGCAATCATTACCAAACATGAAAAACATGATAGAACACGCTTTAACCGCAGATGGAGAGGCAACCCGCAAACACTTTCAGCATCATATCCATCAATTACACGGAAGTTGCTGCTATAACGGTGTGCCTAAACTGAAAGCGATTTGCGAATTCGTCGAAAAACAACTCCAGCAAGATATTGCGCTTGCCGATCTGGAACCAGAGTTACTGGAGTTTATGGATGAAATCGGGCATGTCATGTCAGCCGCGCCCGCTATATTCGAGACAACTGTACTCAGGGAAACTCATGCCGTTATTTCGTTACCATAAACTTACGGTATTCTTCATAAGCGTAATGATCCGTCATGCCACTGATATAGTCCTGAATCAGACGCGCCCGATAATAAAACTCGAGGACATCTTTTTCTGCTTCATCAGTGGCAACAATATGTTCTACTGCTTCACCATAAGCCAGCCGATGTTTGGTAGAAAGTTTGTGCAGCAGGCGGGTTTCAATAAAATATTTTTTATGGAAATTATTCTGATTCAGTTCCATGAAATCCTGTCGGGACAGCTCCAACAAGGGGCGATACACATCCAATAATCCATTAATAATCCGGTAGCCCTGCAATTCTAATTCTTCAACTTCAGGATGATTGAAGACGCGTTTGCGCGTGACATTTTTTAAGGTTTTCAGTAAACGGTGCTCATCGCCATTTCCTTCCAGCAAGGCGTGGTTGAATGTGCCCGCGTAAATTTCCGGCAGATGTTCGATAAATAGTCTGGCAGTGTAAGGAACCAGTTTTCCCGTAATAAATACCCGCAAATACATAAAAAATTGTTCGTGGGCATTACGGCGAACTTCATTGTTGGTTGTTTTTTTATAGGCTTGTATCACGGTAGATTCAAATAAATCCCCTTTTCTGTGCCCGCCATTTTCTTCCCACTCTTTTTTCAGGTATTCCACTAGCTGATCAACATTAAAAATACCTTTTTCGACGGCATCATCCAAATCAGCAATGCAATATGAAATATCATCGGCAGCTTCCATAATGTATGTCAGCGGAAAACGGCAGAAATCGCCCATTTGCAGCTCTTTTCTCAACTCACGGATAAAACTGTCTTCTGACCAGTAATAGCCTTTTTTCTTCATCAGGTAACTGAATTCAGCCGGAGATTCCTCCAGACGATAAGCCGGGCAGGTATATTTCAGAATACAGCCAATTTGGGCATAAGTGAGATTCAACCTAAGCAGATTGTGGGCCAGACGAATAGCCTGAGCATTACCTTCAAACTGGCATAAATCTTTACGCAATTGCCGACGGAACAGATCTTTCTTTTCTTCACCGCTCAGACGCAATGCGGCAACTTTGCAGTTATCCTGACGATTTTCCATTTTTGGTGAATAATCCGGGTCCAATCGGCGGGAAAACCAATCTTTAATCGCCGCTTCTCCAAAATGCCCGAATGGGGGATTCCCAATATCGTGCATCAGGCAAGCCATTTCAACCAGGCTTTCAAAAGCAAGTAAGCGATCACTCAGCCCATATTTTTTAAGTAAGTCCTGCTTTGTCAGCTCCGCAATAATTGTTTTTGAGATATAGCGCCCTATTTGCTGAACCTCAAGTGAGTGAGTCAATCGGCTGCGTACAGCCGCATTGCGCTCAAGGGGAAATACCTGCGTTTTTTGCTGTAATCGCCGAATGGCGGCTGAGTTGATGATCCGACCTCGATCACTTTCAAATTGGCGAGTAACTTGATCTTCATCATCGGGATGAATGGAAGATTTACTGAACTTACGTTGGTAATTCAACTTCTGCTTGAAATCAATCTTAGACATTAACCCTCCCATACCGAATGAAACGATTATTTAAAATTGGAATCTCCGGTAAATAGCTATTCAATGATACACTTGCCGATTAAATCAGCTTCTTAGTATATACCCAATGGATTTCAAGATGCAGCGCAGCCAACAAAGCGGCAACAACTTGAAAGATGACGGGTATAAGCATCAATCCATTAATAACAAGTGAGTATGACATAATGAAAGTAGGCGTAATAGGCGCAATGGAACAAGAAGTGACTTTATTGCGTGACCAGATTGAAGGTCTGCAAACACTGTCACGAGCCGGGTGTGAAATCTATACCGGCAAGTTAAACGGCGTTGATATCGCCTTGCTGAAATCCGGTATTGGTAAAGTTTCTGCCGCACTGGGAACAACTTTATTGATTGAACATTGCCAGCCGGATATCGTGATTAACACAGGCTCTGCCGGTGGCCTTGATCCTAAATTAAAAGTGGGTGATATCGTCGTTTCCGAAGAAGTGCGCTATCACGATGCAGATGTTACCGCCTTTGGTTATGAACCGGGCCAAATGGCACAATGCCCGCCTGCTTTTGTTGCTGACGAGTCATTAATCACTCTGGCAGAAAGATGTATTCAATCCCTCGATCTGAATGCAGTTCGCGGTTTAGTTTGCAGTGGAGATGCTTTTATCAATGGCTCAGAACCATTGGCACGTATTCGGGCCACTTTCCCGAAAGTTGCTGCGGTTGAGATGGAAGCAGCGGCTATTGGTCATGTTTGCCACCAATACAATATACCGTTTGTTGTCGTTCGCGCTATTTCTGACGTTGCCGATCAAGAATCCCATATCAGCTTTGATGAGTTCTTAGTTGTTGCTGCGCATGAATCTACACGGATGATCAACGCCATGTTAACTGAATTCAGCACACAATAATCCATCATTTAAGGTGGAGCATACATAATGAAAACATTGTTGAAAACAGCCTCTCATCGGCCTACTCGGATGGCATTCTCATTCCTTCTATATAGTTTTTTATATAGCTTTGTATATGTTTTCAGTGCTCCACTTTATGCGGCGGCTTCCCGTGTTATTAGTCTTGCACCGTCAACAACAGAGCTGGCATATGCCGCAGGACTCGGCGATCAACTTGTCGCAGTTAGTGCTTACTCTGATTATCCGGAAGCCGCCAAAAAACTGGAGCAGGTTGCTGACTGGCAAGGGATTAATGTAGAACGTATCATCGCCCTGAAACCCGATCTCATTCTGGCATGGCGTGGAGGTAATCCTCAACGGCCTCTGGAGCAACTCGCTGCTTTAGGCATTCCGATTTTTTATTCTGATGTGAAAAAAGTAGAAGATGTTGCGACTGATCTGGAACGACTTGCTGCCTATAGCCCACATCCCGACATTGCCCAAAAATCGGCTGCGGATATTCGCCAGAAGTTCAACCAATTAAAGCAAGATTATGCCAACCCAAATCCTAAGCCGGTGTTTTTACAATTTGGCACGAATCCGATTTTTACCTCATCCGCTCACACCATCCAAAGCGAAATAGTTTCCGTATGCGGCGGCAGAAATATTTTTGCTGACAGCCCTGTTTCGTGGCCACAGGTTAATCGTGAGCAAGTACTTACCCGCAAACCGGAAGTGATTGTCATGGGCGGAACGGAAGAGCAGAAACAGCGGGTTGCGGATTTTTGGCAACCGCAATTGAATATTAAAATTATCACACTGAATGATGACTGGTTTAGCCGCGCAGGGCCAAGGGTTATTTTGGCGACAGAACAACTTTGTAAGCAACTAAATTAAACTGATTAAGAAGATAACTGCTCAGATAAATATATCCAATGGATTTCAAGTTGCATCGCGGCGGCAAGGGAGCGAATCCCCGGGAGCATAGATAACTATGTGACCGGGGTGAGTGAGCGTAGCCAATAAAGAGGAACTTGAAAGACGAAGGATATAAAAGGGATAACGTGAGATCTGTACTCACCTTTTATTTGGATACTTCAGGATATGAATAACACCTTTTACCAACGGGCTGAATTCTATGCGCTCACGGCAGCCATGCTTAACGGCACAATTGGCGTGTTAACCCATTTCGGATTGAATTCAGGGATCAGCCATCATCAGGTAGCATTCTGGAAGAGTTTTATTGCTTTTCTGATATTGCTGGTATATTGCCTGACAAAACCTTCTGAACGACGTACATTCTTTTCTTTACGACATAAAAGCCTTCAATTTGCCATACTCGCCTTCTTTGGCATTTTTTGTTTATATTTCTTCGAAACTTGGGCGTTTAAAGAAGCCCCCGTTCCACTCGTCTCTTTCCTAACCTACGCGGCTGGCGGGGTTACGCTGATTCTTTCGTCGCTCTTTTTGGGAGAAAAGATTGGCATCAATAAATGCTTATCGTTTGTGCTCATCATAGCAGGTGTTTACTGCCTGTTTAATTTCGCAGAACAAACTTCTGGCAGCTATATCGGTATTCTGCTTGCTCTACTGGGTGGATTGGGCTATGCCCTCTTCATCTTTCTCTCAAAGCTCATGAACATCGGCAGTGGGATTTCTGTGCTGTTATGGCTATTTGGTTTCGGTACTCTCTACCTTGCTATCCCTGCAATATTGGAAGGATTACAGATACCTTCTGGTATCGCACTACTGACCATACTGGGGCTTGTGTTCCTACCCTCAATCGGAGGATTTTACTTCACAACCAAGGCGGTAGAAAAAGGAGAAGCAAGTAGCGTGCAAATTACGGAAACCAGCGAGCCGTTGTTTTCAACGCTGTTTGCGTTCTTATTCATTGGGGAAACGTTAGGATGGTTGGGAACATTGGGCGCAGTTTTCATTATGTCAGGCTTGGTGATCAGCATTATTAAAAAATCCCGCCAACCGCAATTGATTTCGCCGTAATAATAAATTCTTCAATAATTCCTTACAAAATAGCCTCCAAACAGGAGGCTAATTATTGCAGGAGTTAGCAACATCTCAATCAAACACTGAAAGAAGAGCCACAACCGCAGGTCGTTTTTGCATTCGGGTTGGTGACAACAAACCGGGAACCTTCCAGCCCTTCCGTATAATCCACACAACCACCAACCAGATATTGCAGACTCATTGGGTCAATAACCAGTTCAACCCCTTGTTTCTGAATTGTGAGATCACCTTCGTTAATCTGGTCATCGAAAGTGAAACCATACTGGAAACCGCTACAACCACCACCTGTAATATAGACCCGCAGACGCAGGTTCGGGTTATCTTCATCAGCAACCAGCACTTTTACTTTATTGGCTGCGGCATCAGTAAACTGCAAAGGCAGTGCAGCATCATCGCTCATATTTTTGCTCCAGTCCGGTTTTCCGGTAAAAATTCTCGGAAAGTCGTTTTACGCTTTCCGATCAGTTAACGGCGATTATCCAATACCTGACTGATTCGTTCAAGTTTTGCCACACGAACGCAATAACTCAAATCATGTCGTTCTTCATTGCCAATAGATCGAGAATAGATATTTGGCAAAAAAATCCCATAAGGGTGGCCTTTGACCATTGCCCAGTCGGGCATTTTTTCCCAAAAGCGTTTTCCGTCTTGTGCTTCATCGATTACGTCAACACTGTTTTACTCCTTTTTGTAAAAAAGCCTTTGTGTGCTCTTCGTTTTCCTAAGAAACACATTTGGTTTTGGGGCGTAATCCCCAGCCAAATTCTTCAGCCCGTCGCTTTAGTTTCATATAAATCTGACGTAAAGGCTTTAAATATTTTCTGAGAATATCACCTCTATATGTGGTGACAAAAATTACTGGGCCACACCATTTTTTCATTTCACAAAGTATCTTAAAATAACCAAACAGCTATCTCTCAAAACGGATAAAAATATATTTCCATATAAAGCTATCTTGTGATGATATTAATACTCAGTTAAAAGTAATGCTTGATTAACATTTTAAAACCAAATTAAAAATCTATTTTTATAGTGAAAAATCATTTAATGACCGAATCGACATACGTTGCCATTCATTCAAACACAACTTTTGAGATCATGATCATAAAATTAAAATAATCATAAATTGAAATACAACAAAGATTCCATTTTTGCATTTAAATCAGTACGTTGGTTAAATATCACTTAACCTAGTGATCAGGCAATACAAAACAATAAGTTAACCATATATAAAAATCCAGCGCATTGCGTCAATGATGCAATTATTTTAACTTTTTATTCTATTGTTATTGGAGGTGACTTTTAATTTCATTTTATTAAATTTGGTTTTTGCTTGTTCGTTATTTATTATTCCTACTATTTTATTCACCGCGAATTTATCCGATATATTCGGACAACAAAGTCCCTTCAAATTATCGCAAGACAACGTATTGCATCCTTAATTAACGAATTTGTTAGGGATAATGTGAATGAAATTTAAATCTTGTGCCCGAATGTTATGGCCTGCGTTGCTATCAGGCAGGATAGCCTATTCCATAACGTTCCGTCATTATTTCAGGGAGATACACCATGTCAGTGAAAAAGCACCTCACAAAATTGAAGAAAGGAAAAGCGCTGTTGGAACAGGGACAGCAAACCGTGCAGGTGGCGAAACAGGCCAAAAGCCTGTTGACGGGTACGGGTGGTAATTCTGCTGCTGGTGTCGGTAGCATGATCAGTGGCGGAGGCTTTGCAGGGAGTTCAGGCAAAGCAGTCAGTGGCCTCGGTGCTGGTAGCATGGTCAGCGGTATGGGCGGCGACTTTGTCGGTGGACAGGGACAAAAAGCCGGGCTGGCTACCCGGGCCGCCACGGGTGACTCGATGGCAGGCAAGATGTTGCAGCAAATCGGTCAGCAATTGGGGTTAGGCGGTGGAGCTGATCCCAGTGGCCTGCTGTTCACCCTGACGGCAGGCAGGTTACCGGCACAGACCTTTGTCGTCACTGACTTCAGCCTGAGCGAACACTTCTCGCGTCCCTTTGCGCTGGAAGTGGGGCTGGCGAGCGCCGATTCCGCCATTGACTTCCCACTGGTGCTTGACCGCACGGCGACGCTGACCATTCTGCAAAGCGGTGTCGAACAGCGCAGCGTCACCGGCATCGTCACCCGCTTTGAGCAGGGCAATACCGGCCTGCACCAAACCACCTACCGGATGAGCATCCGCCCCGACCTGTGGCGCACCACCCTGCGACAGAACTCACGCATCTTCCAGCAACTTAACATTGCCAATATCATCACCAAAATACTCAAAGAGCACAGCATCCGTGACGTGGTGTTCAACCTGCGCCACCCGCACCCGGAGCGCGAATTCTGCGTACAGTATCAGAAATCGGAAATCAATATAATGAATTGAATATAAAAGATATATTATCTTACTGTCCTTTTGTGCCCCTTTTAATGCCCCAATATTTTTTTGTTTACTTTTTTTCATATATGGCTGATTTTTCTTATTTATATCATTAATTGTGTGCTTTTCAATCATTTTAAAGCAAAAAAGCCTTGAGGGTTAAAAATGGTCAGATTGGGCTGCCATTTTACGCTCAGGGCTTAAGATAAAAAATGTTCATTTTTACGACATCGATCACAAATTGAAGCGGGTTATTCCTGTGGCTTAGAACGGGCTTTCCTTTCTAATAATTCTCCAGTATAAGAATCGAAATAACGGCTGGGCCAGATCTCTGAGGGATGGATGCCAAGATAATCTGCAATGATCCATTCACCTTTCGGCCACGGTCTACTGAATGCATTTGCTAGTGTCGATGAACTGAGTCCTGCCTCACGAGAAACCGCTGCTAAGGTTGTACCACGTTTACGCAGTGCAGCGATGATATCGGCCTGATGCCAGTCATTTTGAACATTGTTGTTATTCATTCCTGCTACCCCTTTCCATTAATTAATATTGATGGTGGCGATTCAGACAGGGTTAGCAGACCGGGATCAACATCCGGCGAGACGTGAGTCTCCCCCACCTGAACCGCCATTGAAAAGGCGATAACAGGCACACTGGCAAGAAACTATCCTTACCAGTGGTTGATCTCAAGGCTGCTAAACCTTGACCATTAGATTGTGCTAATGGCAGGAATACTTTAACTGATTGTTTTAGCTTACTCAATAACTGAACGGCTAAGTTTAACGGCTATAAACACGCTCAACATAGCGCCCGCGACCATCACCATGCCCCAAATCCATTGATACCAGCGCCCGTGCTTCCTGACGGCTAAAACCATGTTGTTGGTAAAAGTTCAGTGCATCCTGCGCCCACGCATAGCGCAAACTATGGGGAGAATGACAACCGGTTAAACCAATCTTTGTAGAATGTGTTCGCCAGTAATTCATAGCCTGCTTGAGATCCGGTTTATCAATCAACCTGCCGCCTCGTTGTTCTGCAATAGCTGCTGCTTGTTCGACAGCCGCTTTCACCGCTGCAACATCCAGTACGCAGTTTAGCAATAATAATGGCTTGTTCTACAGCCGCTTTGACTGCCGCGAGATCCAATACACGAGTTTGCCTTGGTCGGCCCCCTTTTGTTCCGAAAACAACCTGAAGTTTCGGCTCAGATTGCTCTAATTGCTTACGCCAGCTTTTCAGTGACGCACTGCATTGCACCGCTTCCTGAGAACGTAATCCCAGCAAACGAGCAAGTTTCAGTGTGACGGCAAATCCGGCATCACGTTCAAGTGCCTTTTGATAAACGGCCTGAAACGTAGCATCAGGGATCGCCTGTTTCGTTCCGGCACGGCAGGTTCCACTTAATCCCAATACCTGATTGCTCAAACGCGGCGAGGTTTCCAGTTTCTCCCGGCCTGCCATGCGGAAGATATTACGCAGCGCAGCCATTTCATTTTGCACTGTGCGCTTAGCAATCCCCTGAGATAAACGGGCATCAACGTACTGTTCTACATGCTTGGTTTTCAAATTTTTAAGCCCTACAGGATTCGATAAAATTATTTAATTGCATGTTTTTAAATGATTTTATTTAGTTAAATTTCTTATCATACCCCCTACGATACCCCCATATTATTTTGGCTCTATTTGCCTAATTTTTGCTTGGCTGGCACTGTTGATAGTAGGCCTTTTATTGCAAAAATATCATCAATAAAATAAATTTTGCTAAAAATGCAATGAAAATCTCAGGGTAACCTATACGCCTCCAGATATTTCATGCGACCATGCCGATACAGCTTCCAAAACGGGTTTAAATGACTCCCCAAAGTCAGTCAAAGAGTAAATAACCTTAATTGGCGGTTTATCTCCATATACTTCTCTTAAAATTAATCCATCTCTCTCTAACTTTTTAAGTTGTATACTTAATGTCATCTCAGTAATGTGAGGGATATCTTTTTTTAACTCACTGAATCTTTTATTTTTATCTTTCAGATAATACAAGATGACTCCTTTCCATTTACCTCCAATCAGATCCATAGCCATACTGACAGGGCAAGGGTAACTTTTCCCATTTAATGAAACTTGGCAGGCCTCACCTTTCGTAACTTCAACCATAAACTCCTCCCTACTATCTAACTGGATAGTTATTGTAATAGAAAAAAATCATCATAAAATAATTATAGAAACTATCAAATTGATAGCTTTCAAGAAATCATACCTTAAGGAAATTTAATATGCCTTTAATGATATTGGCTCACCCCAAATATGAACAATCAATTGCGAACAAAACAATTGTTGAAGAATTAAAAAATAGTAGCATTGACCTTGAAATCCGTAATATTTATCAATTAAATCAAAATTACAATATTGATATTAATTCGGAGCAAGAAGCCTTATTAAGGCATGGTTTAATAATTTTACAATATCCGATGTACTGGTTTAACATGCCCGCAATTCTTAAAATTTGGTTTGATCAAGTTTTCACATATCAATTCGCTTATGGTTCAAAAGGAAATAAATTAAAAAATAAAAGACTCCTGCCCAGTCTTACGATAGGGCAACCAGAGAAAAACTTCAAACAAGATAACAGCCCTTTTCTTATAGATAGCTTTCTTAAATCCATTAAAAGATCAGCAGAATATTCACAAATGAAATATATAGAGCCAGTTATTCTTTATGATATAGCCACTGTTAGTGGACATAGTGAGCACGAAATAAAAGAAAAAGCTAAAACTCATAGTGAAAGACTACAGAGAGTAATTAAAAACAATATATAGTGTTAATCATTGAAATAATCCTTAGCATTTCAATGAAATTTTTATACAAATAAAATCATAAAAATTAATAGCCAAGATCATCAAAGAATAGATATAAATATTACTTTGCTTCATGGCTATTTCATAAATATTAAACTATTCAGTGGAAATTTTGCGAACCTTACGCTCAATGAGCTGACCATACATATCAAAATAACGGCTAGGCCAGATTTCCGAAGGATGTATACCAAGATAATTCGCAATTATCCATTCGCCTTTAGGCCACGGCCGACTGAATGCATTTGCCAGTGTAGACGAATAAGCCCCGCCTCGCGAGAAACAGCCGCTAAGGTTGTACCACGCTTACGTAGCACGGCAATTATATCGGCTTGATGCCAGTCATTTCTAATATTGTTATTCATTCCTGTTATCCCTTCCATTAATTAATATTGATGGTGGCGATTCAGACAGGGTTCGCGGACAGGAGATCAACCATTCCGGCAAGGCAATGCCTTCCCTGCCTGAACCACCATTGAAAGGGCGATAGCAGGCACACTGGTAGAAATTTCCTACTAGTGGGTTGATCATTCAAGGCCGCGACGCCTTGACCATTGGATTGTGCCAATGGCGGAAATACTTTAACTGATTGTTTTAGCAGACTCAATAACTGAACGACTAAGTTTAACGGCTATAAACCCGCTCGACATAACGCCCACGACCATCACCATGTCCCAAATCCATTGATACCAACGCCCGTGCTTCCTGACGGCTAAAACCACTCTGTTGGTAAAACGCCAGAGCATCCTGCGCCCACGCATAGCGCAAACTATGAGGAGAATGGCAGCCTGTTAAACCAATCCTTGTGGTGTATGCTCGCCAGTAGTTCATGGCCTGCTTGAGGTCGGGTTTATCAATCAATCTGCCGCCACGTTGTTCTGCGATAGCAATGGCCTGCTCAACAGCTTCTTTCATCGCTGCAACATCCAATACGCGGGTTTGCCGTGGTCGGTCACCTTTTGTACCAAAAACAACATGCAGTTTCGGCTCTGGTTGGTCTAACTGTTTTCGCCAACTTTGCAGTGACGCACTGCATTGCACCGCTTCCTGAGAACGTAATCCCAGCAAACGAGCAAGTTTCAGTGTGACGGCAAATCCGGCATCACGTTCAAGTGCCTTCTGATAAATAACCTGAAATGTGGCATCAGGGATCGCCTGCTTCGTTCCGGCACGGCTGGTTCCACTTAATCCTAATGCCTGATTGCTCAAACGCGGCGAGGTTTCCAGTTTCTCCCGGCCTGCCATGCGGAAGATATTACGCAGCGCAGCCATTTCATTTTGCACTGCGCGCTTAGCAATCCCCTGAGATAAGCGGGCATCAACGTACTGTTCTACATGCTTGGTTTTCAAATTTTTAAGGCTTTTAACCTGAATATTCAGGCTCAATAACAATGCGCCCAAACGCCCCGCAATCCGAATGCGGTCATGGCAGGTCTTATGACTGCCGCCACCTTGTCGGGCAAAAAACTTCAATTCTTTCACCAATCGACTCATCAGTTTCTCCCGCTACTTATACCTAATAACATGCGATCTCTGGCGCGCGACCGTTCGAGCAAAACAGAAAATACTTGCCTTGCCCTTGATCGATATCTGTGCGCCAGAGTGAACGCAGGTTGAGGTATTGCGGGGCATCGGTTGAGTACACAGTACTGCCGCCTGTGTTAACAGGTCATCCCCACCGGCTAAAAGCCAGCCTCGATATCGTCAAGTTCTCCTTTTTCAATCTAAAAATGCAGTGTCAGATTCACTGCTTGGTGAAGCAGGCGTGAGCCTGTAATGGTTGTGCTGCCTTTTGGCTGCGGCGTCACTTTCAGCGGTAAACCTGCAAAAAGTGACGCCTTTAGGTTTCGTAGACAGTCAGTAAAAATAGTGCAGCGTTGAAATGCCAACAGGTACGGCAAAACGCCGCCAGATTCAGTGTCAAACGGTAGTCATGGGTTAATGGTTTAGCGGTAGAAAAATTACCTGTTGCATAGTGCAAACTTTGAAAAGTCAGTGTATGAATCCAAGTCCAATACACTTTGGTAACAATATAAAAACACCTTTTGGGCGTATTTTTAGTTTAAAAGACCTTCATTGCCAGACGAGGGGTTAGGTGTCCTGACAATATCTGCTTCCAAAGGGGGGCAGATGTACCGCAATGTTTGCTCTCCCTTGCAGGCTACAGGAGTTTTATTCGCCGCTTTACGCTGATCCTTTCAGGCACAAGATCATTTTTTGTAGAAAAGATATTAACGGTTTAGCCGGACAGGGTCAAAGGCGCATTGAGCCGATTTTAAAAAAATTTTGTCCTGTCAGACAAAAGTCAAAATTTATTAATTTAATTAACGTAATATTTCATATAATAGCCAATTTCATCCTGATTTCTTTATCATTTATAAATATTTTCAATTAAATGCCGATAGATTATTCATTTGAGTATCTGTGTAAGGGAAGAGCAAAGTGAAAAATCAGAAAGAATCCCTGTACCGACAAGAACTGGCCTACCTGCGGGAAAAGATGAAGTTAGCCGCCACCGAAAATCCGCAGTTAGCCGAGTTTCTGGAAAATCCCCATGATCCTGATATTGAACGCCTGCTGGAAGGTTTTGCCCTGCTGTCTTCAAACTTACGCAGTACTGTTGAGGACAGCATTCCACAAGTCACCCATGAAATGTTGGGACGCATCTGGCCTCACACCTTACGCCCGGTTCCCCCGACAACGATCATCCAATTCACCCCCCATCAGGGCGTTCATCAAGGGACGGCAGATATCCCGCAAAGCGTCCCGATTACGGCCGCTGTGGGGGAACAACATTTCCAGTTTAACACCTGCCGCCCCTTGCATATTGAACCTTTTGTGATGCGGGATAAACAGATCCAAAAGACCCGTGAATACAGCGATATTGTGCTAACGCTGCATCAGACGGGCAGTACCGTGTCGAGCTGGTCAGGCGGAAAGCTGACTTTCTTTCTGGGCACGGATAAAAACCGGGCCGCCCAATTAAGCTTATGGCTGGATATGCACATCGATGAGGTCTATTGGCACACGGCAGAGGGCGAAAAAAGGCTCAGGCACAGTGATTTTCTCGGCTGGTCTGAGAATCTTCATCATCCCCTGTTACCCACCGGTGACCTGCCTGTTGCCCGGTTGCAACAAATGACGGAGTATTATTGCCTGCCGCATGTATTCAGTTTCATGACATTAGATATCAATGAGTCACGC
>NZ_JBBMXH010000066.1:0-27194 GCF_037996725.1 Xenorhabdus entomophaga | reverse complement strand
GGCTTCATCCTTGATTTTGATATTAGTTTGGCGACGATTATCAGATCATAAATGAAGCCTTTTTTCTATCTAAAATATACGGTTACTGCTTAAGATCCTGTATATGATTTCCCCTTAGCATTATTAGGAAAAGGTTCTCTGATTTTTACAAAGTTATCCGTGCGTTCTTCTTCAAGGTAAAGTGTTGTGATCCGCGTGATTGGCCCCAAAAAACAATGCACTTCCCAGTCACTCAATACCCCCAGAAAATCCCAGATATTGCGGGGATCATAAAAACGGAAAAAGACCGGTTTTTCCTGTTGGGGAAGCAGAACTTGCAGATATTTTCGTAAATGCTGACGCACGGTTTTCATGTCCGCCGTACTGTGCACAAAAATGCCCCACGGGGTTTTGCGACATTCCAGCCAGATTTTGACCTCTTCAGTGACCTGTACCAGATAAGGGGAAATTTCCACCAGTTCTGGCTGGAGAGGTTCACCATAAAGACAGGCAGAAGGTGGGTCATAGCGTTCCAGCATTAAAAAAAGATCGGATTCTGCGGCACCATCAATAATGGCGTAGAGTTTTTCCTGACTCATTCCTGCGTCTCCTTCTCTTTCATGGGGCAGTGGGCAACAAACATGGAGCCTTTGCTTGCTGCGGCCAGCAGGATTGCGGGGTTAGCGGGCGCCAGCAAATCACCGGGGCTTCCACCGGAGTTCAGATTAATTGCCGCACCTTTGATATCGATACCACCGGCGTGAAGCACAACAAAGTTTCCACCGACATTTAATGTGATTTTGCTGCCACTTTGCAGGGTGAGATCGCCCTGTGCATCCACACTAACTACCCCCTGAATTTTTTCAGCCAGATCGCCTTTGAGCTGTAACGAACGGTCACCGTCAATCTGCTCAATATAATTGCCCGTGGTTTTATGATCCTGTTGACCTTCTACGGTCACCTTGCGGTTATTGGCTATCACCAGTTCATCATCATGACCAATGCTGGTTGTCCGGTCATAGTTAATGCGTTCCCCGCGTGAATTACGCACCTGAATGGCGAGGTTTTTCTGAGCATGAATAAAGACTTCTTCACGATCTTTCTCATCTTCAAAGCGTAATTCGTTAAATCCTTCTCCTTTATGGGTTTTCGAACGGATCGACATCTGGGTTTTCGCCATAGGCAGGCGGTTTGGTGGAATGTTGTTGGCGTGATAAGCCCGCCCGACAATAATCGGCTGGTCGGGATCGCCGTGGACAAAATCGACTAATACTTCATGACCAATACGGGGAATGGCAATCATGCCCATTAATTGCCCTGCCCAAGCCTGACTGACTCGCACCCAGCAAGAACTGCGGTCATTAAATTCACCGAATCTGTCCCAGTCAAACTGGATACGGACGCGCCCGTGTTCGTCACAGAAGATTTCTTCACCTTCCGGCCCCACAACCGTGGCAATATGTGGGCCTTCCATTTGGGGTTTCGGGTAGGGGGAAGGTCGGTAGGAGTTTTTTCGGGTGGTGAAAGTAAATTGGTTAGATAGCCACGTACCGCTGCCGCCTGACTGAGTTTCATCGGCTTGTGGTTGTTGACCTGAATGGGTTATCTGAATTAATTGCCATTGGTTGTTAAAAGCCTCTCTGGGGTGATCCATCAGGTTAAATAACTGCCCCGGCCACATGGCAAAACAGTCACCATGACCGTTACCAAGCTGAGTGTCCCGGCGCAGGTATTCCAGACGATACTGACTTGCCCGTTGTCCCAGTTCGTCATCTTTATAGCGGCTGGGGAAATCATAATAATGATAGCTGTTCAGTATTCGCTGATTGTCAAGATTGCGCCCTTCATACCAGAATTCCCGGTTCCAGCGTGGATTTTTAAACGTTCTGTCTTTGGTCGTGATATTGGCCACACCAACGCGCTCTGACCAGCTAAATTGGCGGATACAGGTTGTTTCTCCCGTCACATCGGTTTCTGGGCGATAGGGGACGCTAATCACCTGATTAAGAGACAGGCAGGAATCGTGAAACACAATGCGTTGCTCGTGCTGTTCCTGATCGAAAGTGAAATAGTAAAAAATACCCTCATCAGCCAGTAAGCGCTGGATAAAGGCCAAATCGCTTTCATCGTACTGAACACAGAACTCTCTCGGCGGATGTTTATAACCGAGCGCAAAGAAAAAATTCCGCACCCCATTTTCTCTGAGCAGGCTTTCCACAATATCCATCACGGACTGATTTTGGAAAATCCGGCTATTGACCCGTAATGATGCGCGCCATAAAGGGGGTTGAATGGTGATATGGTAGTGGCTGCGATGGCGTCCGGTGGATTGCAGTGAAAAATGCGTCACCATGCCGGTGATTTGCCGTTCAACTTGCCCGTTGCGATGCACGGCAAAAGCGGCACTTCTGTCGAGAACATCGGCAAAGTTAATCTCCGGGGTTTTACAGGTCAGTGTGGTTTCCAGCCGAAAAGGGGAAGACAGTGACTCATGAAGCGAAAAATCGACAACTGCGAAAGTGTGTTCGGGTAAATTTTCTGTGATCAGTGTGAATGTTAAACCTGAGCGATCAAGTAGTTGATTGATTTTATCCATTACCCTGCTCATGTGTACTCTCCATAATCTTTTGGTGTATCAATCCTTAATTACTGCCTGAATAGTAAAAATAATTTAATAAAAAAATTACTATTGCACATTTTTGGTACAATGGAGAGCAGGGTATAATAGAATTATTTATACATACAACCACGAATAGAAGCACATCAGAAAAATTGTGATTAACATCTCTTCTTAAATAAAATCAGATTATTACGTTATTTCAATTTCACGTAATACAACGGATCTAATCCACACTGACGCGCTGCGCTTGTCTTCTCCATGCTACCGGGCTAATGTATTAGCCCGGTAGCATGGAATGCTGAAAAAACACCTGCCAGAGAAACTATTTTATCTAACCCACCTTATTAAATAATTAGGAATAAAACTGTTCACCCTGTTCACCTATGAATATTTTTTATTAAACGTATATTACAGAATGAATTAAAAGAGATTTCTCAGCCAGCCAGAAAGAAGAAACGTCTGCCTAATGAGATAATAGATTCCATCGTGTTGGAGTTATGTAAGGGGCATTTTATACCTCTTAATATCATCGCTATGTTAGTTGACTGTACACCACAAAATGTTCGTGAAATGCAGTTATCGCCATTAGTTGAACAAAGAAAAATGGGAGTTGCTTTTCCACATGTGAAACGTCATAAAAAAAACAAGGTCATATAGCGAATGATTAAAAAATGAGATTGTTCGGCTCACTGCGTTTGTTCTCTGTAATCTAGTTGAAAGAACGAAACATTTTGAATAATGAACAAGATAAGATCGGGCAAAAAAAAAGCCAGCAAAATAAGCTGGCTTATAAAAAGTAAACACTGGAAGCAATGTGAGCAATGTCGTACTTTCACATGGACCCTGAAGGTGGTGCACTGAAAGTGTTAAGAATGATAATCGTTCTCAATATCATTTGTAAAGTGTTTTTTTAATCAAATTTAGGATGCGTTTATCTATACCCCTAATTCCATTTGATAGAGATGCTGGGTTCCTGAGTCATGAAATTGATATGGCGCTATCTGATAGCCTCTTAACCATAGTAAAAACCACCCATCATGTGTATCGGGGCATAATCCTGCGAAGCGGAAGCCTCCTTTTTTGAGCTGTGGATACAATTCCAGAGATTCTTCACATGCTGGCAGTTTTAAATAAATTAACTGTCCGGTTGGAAAATCGATCACTTCCGATAAAAAATCAGAATGAACCTCATAGAGTGTGATCTCCAGACGTCGACCGGATTTTTTAATGGCAAACGGCTCCGAAGTAAGGTAACGACGACAGGCTTGCTGTGCACTTGGGGATGACTCACCCACATATTGGCTTATCCGGGTAACCCAGTTCTGCCAGGGTTGCGGCCAGTTCAGTTTAGGCAAGGGCAACGACTTAAGCGGCAAAATGCCCTGAACGATACTTTCAGGCTCAGGCAGCCCAAATGGCGAATCGACATAATCCAGCATCAGTGCTGTCGAATAAAAGCCTAAGTTCCGGGCGATATACTGGCTTTTCGGATGAGAACATACCTGTTTTATCGTTAATAAATTATAACTCAGCTCTTTTGCATAGCGGCATAAATAGCTGCCCAGAGACTTAGCCACACCATAGCCCTGAAAATTGGGATCTACGGCGATGAGTGCAAGTTCTGCATGGTTTTGCTGCACCGCATCTTTAACCAGTGCAGCATGACCGATGAACCGCCCCTGATGAAACGCTAAGGCAGAATACCATTGCCCCGTGACTTGATTATCATCAATGAGCCTTGGCAGATAAATATCAGGATAGACATACGAGTCGCCGTAGATTTCACGAAATAGTTGGCTGATCTTTTTATCATCACCCGACTGGTAACTTCTAATCTGAATAGCGGAAGGGAAGATAGTCATCGATTTCAACCTTTAGTTATAACTACGCAGATCCACAACTCGCTGCAATTTTCCTGATCGTGGGTGCGTATACATACCATCGATATTGATTTGTACAATCTCCAACATACTTTGATGTATGTTGGCCTTGGTCAGGTTAGGAAAAGCTGTCAGTACCCTATGGCGTATCTTGTCGGTATCGACAGTTTGAAGACTTGCCACCAACAGTCTGATTTTGTCTTCCCCTGCCTCCTGACTTAGCTCTAGTTGCCAGGCCAGAAGCTCCGTCTGCTGCGATAGTTGTGCGGCTAAATCATCAGGGAATAATGACAGTGTGCCAAACCGGATACGGTAGCCTTGATTAGCCCGCCCTTGCAGGGCGAACTTGCGGTGCATCTGTTCTGGCTCACACCAGCAAGCCATATCGCCAGTCGGATAGCGGATCACCGGCATGAGTTTTCGTTGCAGGTTGGTGACAACGAGCAGGCCGCATTTACCCGGAGTCGTGATTGGCTGATGAGTAAGTTCATCCACGATTTCGATAATTGTGTCTTCTTCAAATACCCGATGCTCTCCTTGTTGACACTCAGGATCAGCAAAGCCGATCAGGCCGGCATCAACACTGGCACAGCCTATTGATCCCAAACGCGCATTAGGAAAAACCTGCTGTATGATAGCTATCTGTGAATCAAACAGGCTCTCTCCACCGTACAAAATGGTTTCCACCATCGGCAATGTTTGTCCTGTATCTTTCAGATAATGAGCAAGTCGGATTAACTGAACGGGTACACCCGCCAGCACATTGATGTTATGCAGTTGAATATTGTTAACCAGCAAATCATCTTCAACCTTGCAGGTAAAAGGATATTCCAATATTGGGAGTGGCGAATTTGACAATGCGCCGTGGATAAATATGAAGCTGGTATACAGATCACCGGCAAAAAACAGGTTGGCGACACGATCCCCAGCCTTCAACTGGCGGGCAATACCTTGCCCAAAGGCGTGAATAAATGCTTTCCACTCCTGTTGGCTGAAAACTGACAATCGTCCATCGCTGGTTGAGCCACCCGTTTTATATACATGACCGCCTGCCAGTGGTGCAGTCAATACCGGCCATGTTTGTAAATCGCTTGAATGTGCCCAGTAATCACTGGGCTCCACGAGTGGCAAATCTTTCAACGTCCAGTTCTCGGGAACGGACTGGTAAAGTGCTTTGTAATAAGCAGAGTGCCCGCGTGCATGTTGGAGCAAATCAATCAATGCTGTTCTGGTCATCATCTGAATTTTACTCACTTAATATTTACGCAAGTCAATGAATAATGGTGATTTTCCGCTGTGCATATTTTGGCGGAACTGAATGGCGGGTGTGGAAATAACATCTAAATTCAGTAGGTTTCCATTAACCACTTCGGCGAGTTTTGCATCCTGTAATAAACGCCAGCGTACTGCGGCTGGATCGGAACCATCAACCAATAGCTGAATGCTATCAATGCCGTTGCTGTCATGCTCGATTATCCATTGCACGGGTAATCCCAGTTGCTGAGACAAATCTGCCAGATTGACAAAAATGCTGCCTACACGTAATAAAGCACCACTGCGTCCCTTCAAACGAAAGCGGGGGGAAGAAAGGCCACAAGAACAGGGTTGATTGATCCAGCAACCGAGATCGCCCAAATCATAACGTTGGACAGGCTGAGCCTCACGATGCAGGGAAGTAAACACCAGACGGCCTGTTTCACCATCAGCAACGGGTTGATCATTATCGATATTGAGGATTTCCAGCCATTGAGTATCGGCCATTAAATGGAAAACACCGTCCTCGCTGGCGGCACATCCATGACCTACAGGGCCGGCATCCACTGTACCGTAAATGGTTGAACGTATCAGGGTAACGCCAAAGCCGGTCAGGAAATGTCGCTGGCTCATATTCAGGTGTTCACCACCCAAAAACAGCTTACGAATACCGCCATATTGACGCAGTTTAGCTTCCTCATTCAGGAATAACCGATGCAACGTGCTTGGCATTCCCACCAGCGTATTAATACGTTGTTGTACGATAAAATCGGCGATTTCACTGAAATCATTATCGGCAGGGCCACCCATTGGATATTGGGCTACTCCCAATTTATCCAGAATGGTGAAAAAGCTCATCATGCCGCCATACAATTTTCCGCCGTACAACAGATTCATCACCCGATCGGTCGCGGGTTCAATCCCTGAAGCGAATACGCCATCAGCCGCAGCCTGCATTTGCCGGTGATAATCCTGATAGCTATATGCAGCCAGTTTAGGCTCACCGCTACTGCCACCGCTGCGGAAAAACAGACGGGATTTTTCATTCGGAACCAGCGCATGAAAATCGGATTTATTCATGACAGGCAGATTTTCCAGCTCATGTGGACGCGATGGCGGAATATCAAGATGGGCACAACCTGCCATTAAATCTGGGGCCAGACTGACTGAGACTCGTTTAGTCAGGCGCGATAGCGCATAAACACCATCGTGCGGCTCACCGCTATAACCATCATGCATCTGACCCGCCGGCGTGATACGGCTAATACCGGCTGCGAACAGCGCATGGCTCATCCCGGTTATTGATTCCTGACGAGTCATCAACGCACAGGTTTGCAGGTGATTACGCCAAGGTTGCAGAATAGAGCACAGGCGTTGGCGCGGAGCCGGGCGTACCTGCAATGTGCGGAACAGAGGGGACGCAGCCAGTTCTTCTTCATGTCGCCAGATCACCCGCCATCCGTCTGCTTGCCAGACTTCGCCGTTTACCTGCGTAAAAGAGAGATCGAGTTGTTGAAAAGCAGTCTGGGTTGTAATTTCAGCCGCTTCCTGAATATCCGGTTTTAATGCCGGATGTAACCCGGAACGACGTTTCAGAGCGGCAGCCATGCGTTGTCCGACATGCTGTAAAACGTTTGGATCATCACTATCGACCAGCAGGCATTGCGGACTGGAACAGGCTTGCTGATCAAAACGGCAAATATCATCAGCCAAGGCATCTAACAGGGTATCATCAATGGCTTCGGGGCTTAGCCAGGCAAAACTGATGCGGTGCCCCCAATCTATCCAGCGACAACCGGTTGGTAGCTGGGTACGAATGGATGCCAGAGAATAATCGCCCCCCCAGGCAGAAACAGCATCAGCCTGATTCAATAATTCTGCCAGTTGTGTTACAGGCAACGGTAATACTGCTACCCGATCAGCTAAATCACCTGAAATATCGTGTGCCAAGAATTCTGCTAACAGTTGCGAACTAAACCCATTATCGCTGCTGCTGGGACGCAACCAGTTGATATTACCGACCAACAGACTTTCGATAACAGCCATAAAAGGCAGTAGTGCAGCATTAGAGGGGGTAATATGGACGACTAATCCCAGAGGTTTCCAAGCCTCATAGCGATTCTGATTATAATCGAATCGACGCAGTGAAAAGGCATTTTTTCCAAGTTCCCGCTCCAGTTTGGTTTCTAGCGCCTGACGTTGGCAGAAAGCGCTGAGTGCCTTTCGGGCTTGCGCATCAAACAGGGGATGATCATCCAGATTGGACAGATAATCCGCGAAACGTTGTGCACAATCCAGCACTTGCTCGGATGTATGAGGACGAGCCAGCAACTCGGGTAACCGCTCACGTAATTTTGCGATGCTTTGTCCTATCAATTGCTCTGGAAAGATTGGGTTATTCATTGAATTTACGGAAACTGTATTTACGGAAGACATATCAAGATCTCTTAATCAATTCTGAAGCGGCGATAGCACAACTACGGTTTTTGCTGGTACCGGCACGGCCAAGCAATTCAAACCAGTCAGTGTCCAGTTCACAGCCACAACTGTCAGCGGAATGCAGTATGGCAAGATCATTTGTGACGATGCTGTGGGCAGGACAGGAAGTGATATAAGGCGATGCAAAGTGCAGGAAGCCGGGTTCTCCATAAGGCTGGCGCGACAAATTGGCGGTGTGGCGCACGTAAGCCTGGGCATAGACCGGGACATGAAAATTATGATGGGAACATTCAACATAAGGCACGGGATGTTCCACTGAACCATAACCATCGCGGCAGCGAATATCAGGGATACCCAGTTGTTCAGTCAGACGTTGATACAGTTTCAATTTAGGGATGGATTTATCGGCATGAGTTTTCCAGCCTCCACCGAGAAAAACCAGTGACTCTGGATGCAATTTCAGCGCAGGAAGCCCCATTTGCTCCATTCTTTGCAGGGTAAACCACAGGAAAGCGGGAAAGCCGAAAATACGTACCGGCAACCCTTCTTCAGCGAATTGTTGGAGTGCGGCAATTGTACCGAAAGGATCAAATTCATTGCCTTGACCATTATGACGCAAAGCATAATAAGCGCGATTTACGGGGGCATACTTAGCCAAAAACTGATCGGTATAGGCCGTACCCAGCGTAACAGCACCTGCGGGTTCGTAGCTGAGTAGCAGATAGTTGCACGGTTGATCGGGCGTATTCCAGCCATAATAGTCGAAAATACAGTCCACCATATGTTGGGCAGAGGTAATACTTTCAGCGTCATAACGCATGCGGCTCTTTTGCCCGGTGGTTCCGGAGGAAGTCAGTTCCAGCGCATTTTGTGCACTTTCACTGAGTATCAAATTACGCTTGAAGTAATTGGCAAATAGCAGCGGTAGGCTTGACCAATCTTCCAGTGCCATTATCGCCTGTTTATCTAAACCGTGATCTGCCAGCCATTGCTTATAGCCAGGAGTATTCTCGCAGTGATACAGCGTCAGTTCACGCATGGCGGCATCAAATAATGCATCATATTCGGCACAAGCACGATAAGGGCGTGTGATAGCACACAGTGCTTTGACGTGAGGTAAATTTTGCATATTAAGACTCATTCTTTAGTAACAACTACAAAGGATTATTAATTAATTTTTTTAATTAATTTATAAGTTAGTGTATTGAATGTAATAATTTTTGACAGGCTTTATTTGTTACATAACGTAATGAAATAAAGGGCTATCTCAATTAATTTCTTGAGCCTTGTTGGAGGATGATACTTTTGGTTTCTGACAGTGATTAAGTCTAATTTTGGTAAAATTAGCTTGTTGGCGATATTATTTCGCGTTTTTTTGCATTTTTGTAGTCAATGTCAGCCCTGTATTTGCGGAGCGCATTATTCCAAACCGCATAGTAACAATCAAATCATTTTTCTAATGTTTTACCTCGTTCCTATGTTTTAGGCAATCATTATTTAATATGTCTATTTCATTATTTATTATTATGTGATGATTGGTTGAAATTTATTTTTACACGCAAACTTACCTCAATTTGACAATTGTGCTGCTGTCTTCAAAATTTCTGTAAGTATGGGAAAAGCTGTCAAAATGAATTGACAGGTTAAGAGGGCATACCGTGAGAGTTATTGTGCTAACGGATGGATACGGCATGAATATATTGATGGGTTTTGGTGACGCCACTCATGTTTTCCGAAGAAGAAATTCAGTCTCTTACCGTTGGTGTACAGTGGTTCAGCAAACAGACAACGCACTTTCTCTCGCGGTACAAGATGCCATTGCTAAAATTGAGGCTGCTTTGCCTGCGGATTTGTGCGCTGTTGTCTCTGATAATGCTCTGGATATTGGTCAATATCCAGAACCCGTTGAAGCTTTTTACATGATCTTATCTGTAGTTAATGTAGCCGGAGTTAATGTAGCCGGCTTAACGCTATTATCTCTACACATGGCGACCAAAGCCTGCGCACAAGCCCACGCTGAACTCCACGCCCATTGGAAGTTATATCCACCGAGCCAGCCGGTGACATCAACCACTTCACCAATAAAGTACAATCCTTTCACCTTATGGGCTTCCAGTGTTTTTGAGGACAATTCATTCGTATCCACACCGCCAAGAGTCACTTCCGCAGTGCGATAACCTTCTGTACCATTCGGTTGTACCTGCCAGCATTGCAGGGTTGCGATCAACTCTTTTTTCTGTGCGGGACTAAGTTGTTTCAGAGACAGCTCCGGTAATTGCCCGAGAGACTGTAAACATTCCACCAAACGTTTAGGCAGGAGCTGAGCCAGTGTGTTTTTCAAACTCTGGTTAGGGTGTGATTCCCGTTCTTGATCCAGAAAGCTCTCTAAATCTGTATCAGGGAGTAAGTTAATACTCACATACTCACCGTGCTGCCAATAACTTGAAATCTGCAAAATAGCCGGGCCGGAAAGGCCGCGATGGGTGAACAGGATATTTTCCCTGAATACGGTGCCATCTTTTGCGGTGACAACAGAAGGAACCGCGACACCAGAAAGTGTTTGCAGTTGTTCCAGTAGAGGTTTATGCAGGGTAAAAGGCACTAGTGCCGCACGTGTAGGCAGGATATTGAGACCAAATTGTTCTGCGATACGGTAACCGAAAGGCGAGGCACCCAAACCGGGCATGGATAGGCCACCAGATGCAACAACAAGTGAGTGTGTGCTTACTTCTTTTCCTGAGGCAGTAATAACAAAACCCCGCTCTTTCTTTTCTACGTGGGTGACTTCACTACGCAAGCGAATAGTGACGGCGCCAAGTTTGCATTCTTTTAAAAGGAGGTCGATAATTTGTTGAGCGGAGTCATCACAGAAAAGCTGACCCAACGTTTTTTCGTGATAAGGGATACCATAGCGTTGCACCAGATCAATAAAATCCCACTGCGTGTAGCGAGCAAGTGCTGACTTACAAAAATGCGGATTGGAAGAAAGATACGCGGCAGGTTCGGTGTACATATTGGTAAAATTACAGCGCCCGCCACCGGACATCAAAATCTTGCGCCCCGCTTTTTTGCCATTATCCAGCACCAGAACATTTAATCCGGCTTGCCCTGCCTGAGCAGCACAAAACAAGCCAGCAGCGCCGGCACCGATAATAACTACATCAAATTTTTCCATTCGCCCGTCTCTTCTGGCAGAGTTAATTATAGGAAATCACCGCATTGTGGGGGTTGTGTTCACGAACTACGGAGAAAAATACGTATTTAGTTTCACTTTTGGCTGGCAAAAGTTATTTTTCATCAAAAAAATATCAAAATATTAAAATTAAATAACTATTTGATATAATTGATAAATGTGAGGAGTCTTATGTCATTTTATTGTCATTAAATCAAAAAAAGGTCATATTTCTCTTTTCCCGCTAACGTTTGTCACTGATAATGCGCGCGTTCATGTCCTACTAACTGGCTTAACGTATATGCTACATCTGTTTACTGGCCTGGAATTTTATACCGGCCTTATGTTAGTGCTTGCTCTGTTGTTTGTGCTTTTCTATGAAGCCATCAATGGGTTTCATGATACCGCAAACGCAGTAGCAACTGTTATTTATACCCGGGCGATGCGTTCGCAGCTTGCCGTTGTCATGGCAGGGGTTTTTAACTTTTTGGGTGTTCTCCTTGGTGGATTAAGTGTCGCTTATGCGATTGTGCATCTGCTGCCTACGGATCTTCTGCTAAATGTCAGCTCGGCTCACGGTTTGGCTATGGTTTTCTCCATGCTGCTGGCAGCGATTATCTGGAATTTAGGTACGTGGTACTTCGGTATTCCAGCATCCAGTTCCCATACGTTGATTGGTTCTATTATCGGCATCGGTTTGACCAATGCGATAGTGACCAGTTCTTCGGTAGTGGATGCGTTGAATATTCCGAAGATGATACAGATTTTCATGTCCTTGATCCTGTCTCCTCTGATTGGTCTGATCATTGCCGGAGCGATGGTGTTTTTGCTGCGCCGCTATTGGAGCGGTACGAAAAAACGTCGCCGTATCCATATGACGCCTGCCGAACGTGAAAAACAGGATGGTAAACGCAAACCGCCATTCTGGACACGTACTGCCCTGATTCTTTCTGCTGTTGGTGTGAGCTTCTCCCACGGAGCCAATGACGGCCAGAAAGGTATTGGTTTGATCATGCTGGTTCTGATTGGCGTTGCGCCTGCGGGCTTCGTCGTCAATATGAACTCAACCAGTTATGATATTGCCCGTACTCATGATGCTGTTGTCCATTTGCAGCAATATTATGGGCAGCATGGCTCGGCACTGGCTCATGCGATTGAGTTGACTCCGGCTATCGCTTCTGTGGAAGACCAATTGGATATGGAGTTCCATTGTGATAGCTCACGCGCTCTGGTGGTTTTGAACAAGACTGAAAACATGCTGGGGAATATCCAGAGTTTCAGCGAGTTGACGCCGGACCAACGTAACAACATGCGTCGTATGCTGATGTGTATCACTGATACCGCAAGTTCCGTGGCTAAGTTGCCGGAAACCAGTATTGAAGATGCCCGTTTCCTGAATAAGCTGCGCAAAGATCTGCTGAATACCGTGGAATATGCACCGTTGTGGATCATCGTTGCTGTGGCGCTCGCTCTGTCTTTGGGCACCATGGTAGGGTGGAAGCGTGTTGCTGTGACCATTGGTGAGAAGATTGGTAAAAAAGGCATGACTTATGCCCAAGGCGTTTCTGCTCAAGTTACAGCCGCAGTTTCCATTGGTGTTGCAAGTTATACGGGAATGCCGGTATCTACGACACAGGTACTTTCTTCTGCTGTAGCGGGGACAATGCTGGTTGATGGTGGTGGTGTCCAAAGCAAGACCATCAAAAATATCATGCTGGCGTGGGTTCTGACTCTGCCTATTTCAATTGGATTGTCAGGTATTCTGTATTGGATTGCCTTGAAACTGATCTAATGACATCTTAGAAAAAAGGGTTGGCTACTGTGTTTGTAAGCCAACCCTTTTTTATTTCTGACTTTATTTCTGTTCACGTTAGTTTCTCAAACCCAATTCAAACAACGATTATTATCAGGCATAGCACACCAGCCCCAAACAACACTTCCGTCAATATAAATTGCTTTCTCAGCCTTTCGCACAACAAGATGACATCGGGATCGTGATGGTTGATATAACTTTGCGAATTGATATAGCGCACGAGCCGAAACTGTTTGCTGAATTGACTATTGGTTGTAAAAAAACCATTCCCATCAACCGACTGATACAACATGGGATCTGACTCGCGCAAGATTGACAATAGTGCACGGAGCGAAGAAAAGTAGCGAACCATGTTAATAATGCAGATAAGGCAAACTGCCCAAAAGAGAGCAATAGTATTGAACATACTTCCTCCTACTTATAGCGGCAACAAATGCTGCCAGAAAGAAGAAATCAACCGAAAAGATTCTAATGTGAATAATAACTATATTAAATTTTAGAAGAAAATACAGTGTCCTGTGTATTGAAGAAATAATGAAACGGGGTGCTTTATTTAAGGAAGAAAGAAAAACAATAAGTTGTGATCAAAACAACACTCAAAAGGTACATTGAGCAGTTATAGTATAAACATCAAATCACAGCATTTAGTGCTGCCAATCCATTTAATCGACGTATGGAAGGAGCTCTTATGGCTTACAAACATATTCTTGTTGCGGTTGATCTATCACCAGAAAGTCAGATTTTGGTGGAGAAAGCTGTGTCAATGGCAAAACCGTACAATGCCAAAGTTTCCCTGATCCATGTTGATGTAAACTACTCCGATCTTTATACCGGCCTGATTGACGTTAATCTTGGCGATATGCAAGAACGTATCGCGGATGAAACCCGTAAATCCCTGAAAGAGTTGTCTGCCAGCGCAGGTTACCCTGTTCAGGAAACGTTGAGTGGCAGTGGTGATTTAGGGCAGGTCCTTGTTGATGCCATCAAGCAATACGATATGGATCTCGTTGTATGTGGTCATCATCAGGATTTTTGGAGCAAGTTGATGTCTTCAGCTCGTCAGCTTATTAACACCGTTCATGTTGATATGTTGATCGTGCCTTTGCGTGACGAAGAATAATCTTCGGTTGAAATTTTATTCTATAAAATCGCCTGCTTATGCAGGCGATTTTTTTGCCCTTAGAAAGGATAATGAAACTGCTTTAGAAATTGTCAAAGCTATTTTTAAAGAAATATATAAAAAATAGTTGTTGAAATGTAAGCATAAAACGGTGCTATATTCAGAAAGCAAACCGTAATTACCTCACATTTTCGACAAAAAAATAATATGGAAAATGGCTGGGGGTCATCACTTCTGAATGACAAAAAGGAAGCCCTAAATGAATGTTGCATCATCTTTAGTCACATTTCTCGATTCGGTTCAGTCCCGCAATCAGCATCAACCAGAATACCTACAGGCAGTACGAGAAGTGTTGACCTCTCTCTGGCCTTTTCTTCAACAAAACCCGCAATATTGTGAGCAAGGATTATTGGAACGTCTGGTAGAGCCGGAAAGAGTTATCCAATTCCGCGTCTGCTGGGTGGATGATCAAGGAAAAGTACAAGTTAACCGTGCATGGCGGGTTCAGTTTAGTTCTGCCATTGGGCCATTTAAAGGTGGAATGCGTTTCCATCCTTCTGTTGACCTTTCTATCCTGAAATTTTTGGGTTTTGAACAGACATTGAAGAATGCGCTGACAACGTTGCCAATGGGCGGCGGAAAAGGGGGGGCTGATTTTGATCCCAAAGGGAAAAGCCACGGTGAAATCATGCGATTCTGTCAGGCATTAATGACAGAACTTTATCGCCATTTGGGGCCGGATACCGATGTCCCCGCCGGAGATATCGGCGTAGGTAATCGTGAAGTTGGTTTTATGGCGGGCATGATGAAAAAATTATCCAACAATACGGCATGTGTTTTCACGGGCAAGGGCCTCTCATTTGGCGGAAGCCTGATCCGCCCTGAAGCCACGGGCTATGGTCTGGTTTATTTCACCCATGAGATGTTAAAACGTCACGGCATGGGATTGGAAGGAATGCGGGTATCCGTATCCGGCGCAGGAAACGTTGCACAATATACCATCGAAAAATGTATGGAACTGGGTGCAAAAGTGGTTACGGCTTCGGATTCAGGCGGCACGGTATTGGATGAAGAGGGTTTTACACCGGAAAAACTCGCCCATCTTGAAGAGATCAAAAATCAGCGTTACGGCCGTATAGAAGAGTATGCCAAAGAGCGCGGATTAACTTTCCTCAAAGGTCAGGATCCGTGGTCAGTTCCCGTGGATATTGCGTTGCCTTGTGCGACTCAGAATGAATTGGATTCAGACGCGGCAAAAGTACTGATTAAAAATGGGGTAAAAGCAGTCGCGGAAGGGGCAAATATGCCGGCAACCATCGCTGCTACGGATGCTTTCCTTGAAGCGGGAGTTTTGTTTGCGCCGGGCAAAGCCGCCAATGCGGGTGGCGTAGCGACTTCCGGCCTTGAGATGGCTCAGAACGCGGCACGCCTGAGTTGGAAAGCGGAAAAAGTAGATATTCGCTTACATCACATCATGCTCGATATCCATCACGCTTGTGTAGAATATGGGGGAGAAGGCAAGCAGACTAACTATGTACAAGGCGCGAATATTGCGGGTTTTGTTAAGGTTGCAGATGCCATGTTAGCGCAGGGGATCGTGTAGTTGCTTAGTTTGGCATGTGATCGATAGCCAATTTACGGATAATCCCCATAAAATGGGGATTATTTTTTGGCGTTGATATCTTGATTAACAAGGATAAATATCAAAACGGTGATTTTTTGTGGTAATCGCGGCAGAGGCTTTAACGCCTGCCAGCGGTTCGGCATAATCCGGCCGTTTCACGACAACCCGACGCTTTGCCAGTGTCCGTGAAGGTTCCAGCAAACCATCAGCATCCTCGTCCGCCCCGACCAGAGACTGGAAAACGCGCATCTCTTTTTTGACCAGAGCGCTTTTTTGTTTATGCGGATACATCGGGTCCAGATAAACCACATCGGGTGGAGGGGTAATATCCGTCAATGCCGTAATGCTTGAAGCATGGATCAGCGTCATACGCTCTTTCAGCCAGCCCCCGATATCTTCATCCTGATAGCCGCGCTGTAGACCATCATCCAGCAATGCTGCTACCACCGGGTGGCGCTCCAGCATTCTGACGTGACAACCGATGGAAGCCAGCACAAAGGCATCGCGGCCTAAACCTGCGGTCGCATCCACAACCGAAGGTAAATAATCTTTCTTGATGCCGACGGCCTTAGCGACTGCTTCGCCACGACCGCCCCCAAAACGGCGACGGTGAGCCATCGTTCCGGCAACAAAATCAACATAAATTCCGCCCAGTTTAGGCTCATCGCGCTTGCGCAGCTCCAGCCGTTCGGGAGTCAGTACCAGAGCCATGACTGAACCTTCATCATGAACCAGATTCCAGCGTTCAGCCAATAGCGATAAGGCGCTGTGATCAGCGCCTTCTTCACAAATCAAACAAATCTTCACAAGTTTCTTATCCAGCGATGCCGTAGCTCTTCAGCATAGCATCCAGTTTTGGTTCGCGACCACGGAAACGTACAAACAGCGTCATTGGGTCTTCTGAACCACCACGGGCCAGAATATTATCGAGGAATGACTGACCGGTTGTGCGATTGAAAATTCCCTCTTCAGAGAAGCGGGAATACGCATCCGCCGCCAGAACATCCGCCCACAGATAGCTGTAATAACCAGCGCCATAACCGCCATTAAAGATGTGGCTGAAAGAGTTCGGGAAGCGTCCCCAATCTGGTGATGGGACAACAGACACCTGTTTTTTCACCGATTTCAGTGTTTCCAGAATTTGTGCCCCTTTAGCTGGATCATATTCCACATGCAGGCGGAAATCGAACAGACCAAACTCAAGCTGACGCAGAATCTTCATCGCGGCCTGATAGTTTTTGGCTGCCAGCATATTATCCAGCATCTCTTTCGGCAGTGGTTCCTTAGTTTCATAGTGACCGGAAATAAACGCCAGCGCCTCTGGTTCCCAACACCAGTTTTCCATAAACTGGCTCGGACACTCTACCGCATCCCAAGGCACACCGTTGATACCTGCCACATCCAGCGCTTCAATTTGGGTCAGCATGTGATGCAGGCCGTGCCCAAACTCATGGAACAGCGTTGTGACTTCACTGTGCGTGAACAGGGCAGGTTGATCCCCGACAGGCTTGCTGAAGTTACACGTCAGATAAGTCACAGGATCCTGCAGCGCACCAGAAGCATGACGCATTCTGCCGACATAACTGTTCATCCATGCGCCGCCACGTTTATTCTCGCGAGCGTAGAGATCCAGATAGAAACTGCCGCGCAATACTTGCTTATCATCATACAACTCAAAGAAGCGGACATCGGGATGCCATGTATCCACATCGTGGCGTTCTTTGGCAGTGATGCCATAAATGCGGCGAACGACTTCAAACAGCCCTTCCAGCACACGTTGTTCAGGGAAGTAAGGACGTAATTGCTCATCATCAATCGAGAAGTCATGTTGTTTTTGCTTCTCGCTATAATAGGCCAGATCCCACGCTTCCAGCTCATCAACCCAGTAGTGAGATTCAGCGAAATCCTCTAGCGTTTCCAACTCTTCCTCACCTTGCTTGTGGGCGCGTTTGGTCAGGTCGTTCAGGAAATCGAGCACTTGCTGAGGTGTTTTAGCCATTTTAGTGGCAAGAGAGTTTTCAGCATAGTTCTTGAAACCCAGCAATTGGGCGAGTTCATGGCGCAATGCAAGGATCTCGGCCATGACTTCATTATTATCCCACTTCCCGGCATCTGGCCCTTGATCGGAAGCACGGGTTGTATAGGCGTGATACATCTCCTCGCGCAGTTCACTATCATCAACATAGGTCATGACAGGCAGATAACTTGGCATATTCAGCGTCAGCAGCCATCCTTCCTGCCCTTTGGCTTCGGCAGCGGCTTTAGCGGCGGCTTTGGCACTTTCAGGCATACCCTCCAGATCGCACTCATCGGTAATCAGCTTAGTCCATCCCATTGTGGCATCCAGCACATTATTACCGAACTTCGCGCCAAGCTCAGATAAACGGGCAGTAATTTCACCGTAACGTTTTTGCTTCTCTTCTGGCAGGCCAATACCGGTCAACTCAAAATCACGCAGGGCATCTTCAACGACCTTGCTCTGTGGCTGGGGAAGATTTTTGAAAGCTTCACTTGCTTTCAGAGACTTATATGCTTGATACAGACCCTTGTGTTGCCCCAGCCAAGTATCGAATTCAGAAAGCAGAGTCAGGCTTTGCTCATAGACTTCACGCAGCTCCGGACTGTTCTTGACGGCATTTAAATGACCGACAGGCGACCATACACGGGCAAGTTTATCTTTCTCTTCAGAAATTGGCTGGCACAGATTATCCCAAGTAAAAGCGGAATTTTCTGACAAAATCTTCTCAATTACTTGACGGTAGTTGGCTAACGTCTCTTTCACAGCAGGCACGACATGTTTTGGTTCAATTGCAGAGAACTTAGGCAATGCAGAAGGTGTCAGTAACGGATTAGTCATAATGAGCGCCTTATATGTGTAGTTAGAGTTAGGGTATACGCTGAAACCAGCCTTATATCCCAATGGGTCGTTGACGATAGATGGGGATAAGATACCGTGAGTTCAATGCTAATGCCGCACTTTTATGCGAGTAATCCGGCTCTTTTTATATCAGAGATCTGTGAAGTGATGGAGACATTTAGATATTTAGATAGACGCGCTATAATCCCTGCTCTTCATCAGATTATTTAATGGAAGATCATCGTCCCCGGTGGGGCGGCTGGACTTCAAATCCAGATGGGGCCGCCAGCGGCTCTTGGCAGGTTCAACTCCTGTGATCTTCCGCCAATTAAGCTTCACATAACTCCACCCAGTTCAATAAATCCCTTATACTACCTGCAATTGCAATTTGTTATGCTTTCCTCAAGGTCAACCTGATGTGGTCAACAGAAATGTCCAAATTGTTTGGGGGCTGGTGAGATTTTTGAAGAATAGGTTGGGACCGTGGCCCCACCTGTCATTTTTCTTTAAGAGGCTTGAAAATCATTTAATAAGCCGAAGATCTGTTTTTCTGTGTCGTTTTTGTTCTTGGTAGAAATTTTCATGGGTACCTATATCAAGTAGATATAGTTCCAACTTATTTTCTTTCCAATGATATCCAATCAGCATTAATTGATTATTTAATGAAAATTTATGAACCATCAGAAAGTCGAGATCCCCTTTTTTCTTTTCACCTATCCTGGGATTATCAATAATTTTCTCAATTTCATTTTCTACCAGATATAACGTTTGTTCTGGCAATTTACCTAATGCCTTAGAAAACCGTCTGGTTTCATAAACTTCGATATCATTTTTTTGTTCTTCTGACATATTTACTTATTCTCCCATGTTCTACTTCTTTTTGAGCTAGTAAAATTTCATGGATGAATGAATAAGTTAGATCAGGATTATCTTCTGCGATTCGACCAATTTTAGCCCAATGCTCTATCTGTTTTGGAACGCTTCTGTTCGATGCCTCTGCATGAATTTTTACATCATTTACAAACTCATTATCCAACCTAATGCTAATGGCCATATTGCCTCCCTCGTATCTGCTGGAATATTAGCAAATTGCATTAAATACTATGCGACAATTTGTCGCAAATTGCAATCATGTGAAAAGGTGTTTTATGATTCATTTCATTATCACCTTTAGGACGAGGAAGATTCAAATCATCCGGCAAAAAAAGCTTAAAAACAGCACCATCCAACTCACTTTTACCACAGCTAAAGCTAACCTTTCCCCCGTGTGCTTTGATAATCACCTGCCCCAACCCTGTTCCTCCACTCTTGCGGGAGCGGGAATCTTCGGTTCGGATGAATATCTCAAAAAGAGATTTTCCTTACGCAATGAGAGATGTCCACTCGCGTAAACTGCTAAACGTGGCAAATGAGCTTGAGTTTGTTGAAAGGTAAATACTTTTTTAAAATTTAACGGCAATATCACTTTTTTGTTTTGATACTTGTTATATTCATCATATTGATGAACGGGCGTTGAGGAACAAAAACATGGCTCAACATTTCCATTGGCAAAAAGAAAACTATCAAGTCTCAACAGATAAATCGCTATTAGATATCACCGCTATTCACCAATTTCTTACACGTTCCCGTTGGGCAGAAAGTATTGATCTTGAAACAGTACGGACAGCGATTGAAAACAGCCTGACATTTGGGTTGTACAAAGACAAAACCCAAATAGGGTTTGCGAGGTTGGTGACGGATTTTGCTACTTTCGGCTATTTGTGTGATGTGTATGTCTTAGAGGAGTATCAGAAACAACAACTAGGACGTTGGTTGATGACATGCTGCCAATCTCATCCTTTGATACAACGGTTAAGAAGAATTATGCTTGTAACTTCAACCGCGCCTTGGTTATATGAAAAATTTGGTTACTCTCCCGTTAACCGTGAAAATGGTGTTTGGCAGATAGTTCGTCCGGATATTTATAAGAAAGAGTAATTCCAATTATTGGTTTGTAGAAATATTACACTAGGAATTGATAGCTACATATATAGGGGCTAATGAGTCTTTATATTGTGAGTCCTGATATTGGCAATTTCAAACCCCATAAAGGCTTTGTCCCTCAGGTTATAAACTCGATCTGCGACGGCAATCGTTTCTGTCCGATGGGCCACAAAAACACGGGTAATGGACATCTGCTTCACCGCTTCGTTTATCTTCCGTTCGTTAAAAATATCGAGGTTGCTGGTAGCTTCATCGAGAAAGAGGATTCGTGGACGTTTATAAAGCGCTCTTGCAAGAGATACGCGTTGCTTTTGTCCCCCCGAAAGAATACTGCCCATATCACCTATCATCGTTTCGTATTGCATCGGCATGGTCATAATCTCATCGTGTATTGCGGCCGCTTTAGTGCACTCGTGCATCCATTCAATATTGGGCTGAGGGTCAAAAGAGGAAATGTTATCTATCAGGGAAGCCGCAAAAAGCTTATCATCCTGCATCACAAATGCTGTGTGTCGGCGATATTCATCAATACCGAGCTGTCGCACACTGATACCATCTACTAGAACATCTCCAGATTGAGGAGTATCCAAACCAGCCATGACTCTGAGAAGAGTTGATTTACCGCAACCCGATGGCCCCACGATCGCTATGCTCTCGCCTGCATTAATCTCCATGTCGATATCTTCGAAAATTAACGGCTCAGCTTCTCCGTAACGATATGCGAGGCCGTTTAGCGTTATCCGGCCGACTACATCATCGAGGGATATTAGGTTTTCCGGATACCAAGCACTTTCTGTTTCGGCCGTTGCAATATCTGTGAGACGATCCGTGTGTATGGATATAAGGCGAAAGTCAAAAAGCGAATTTATCACCGTAACAGAACGCCTAAGGAACATATCCGCATAGAGCATAAAGGCAAACAGGATTCCTGCTGTTATTGCGCCTTGTTCCATGAGGTTACCGCCGAAGAATAAAATCGCCGCCGATGAGAGACCTGTCAGGAGTCCGGAAAGAGTTTGGTTTATGAGATCTATTTTGAACAAATGAGCTCGTGCGTTGGCGGTATCGATCACTTTGTTAAGCCATGCGATACGCCGACATTCTGTCAGAGCAAATACCTTAACGCATGCCACGTTTCGTACTGTCTCAAGGAAATGAGATGATTGCTGCGCCTCGTGAGTTATCGCCTCGACTCTTGCTCCCTTGTATGTGTCATAGAGGGTGAGTTTTACCCCGAGGTAAATAGAAGCAATGAGCAATGAAATAATGGCTAAGAGCGGGCTATAGCAGAACATCAGCACAATCAGCGTAAGCAGGATAAGCATGTCAAGTAAAGAAGTCAGCATCTCTGCAGTAAAGGCTTCCTTGATCTCGTTGAGCGACGTCAGCCGGGAGACGATATCTCCCACGTGACGCTTTTCAAAGAACGTTAACGGTAGACTAAGCAATCGGTTAAAAAAACCTATGCTCCACTGTATTCCAAGTGAGTAACGTATCGCCATCAGCGTCCAGGCTCGAACGATACTGAGTGCTGAGCGTAGAATAAGCAAAAAAATAACGCCAACAACAATCAAATTTAACATCTCAATGTCACTGGACCGTAACGCGACGTCAATAATGAATTGAGATCCAAGGGGAATAGAAAGAGCGAAGCCCTCAATAAGGAGAGACAACAGAATGATCTTAAACAGCGTGCTTCCAAGTCCGGCTATCCCCCGGAACATATCCGTGATTGTGATGCTTTCGCTCACCTTTTCCTTTTTAAAATCAGTCTGTGGCCACACTTCTAGGATAATGCCCGTGAATTTATTTGAGAGCTCTTTAAGAGAGAGTTTTCTTTTCCCTAAGGCTGGATCATGGATAATCGCTTCTTTCTTCGATATTTTTCTTAACACCACGAAATGATTAAAGGACCAGTGCAAGATACACGGAAGCCTGATTTCACTGAGTTCCTCAAGCTCAAGACGCACAGCTCTGGCATTCATGTTGATTCTCCCCGCTGCCGTCATAAGTTGCCTCAATGACATACCATTGTTAGACACATCGAAAACTTTCCTCATACCGTAGACATCAGTTTCGCGGCCGTGCCAAGCAGAAATCATGGCCAGACAGGCTAATCCGCATTCTGTTACTTCTGTTTGCATGATTACAGGGAGTTTTTTGGTGAAAGATTCGAAAAAGCCACTGATTTTATGCTGCATATTCTTATTCCATATTGTCGTTCGCTCGTTCATAAATCCCCTTAACGGGCATAAAGAGCCACTCGTAAATCTTTCTGGTTCTCACATATATCTCTGTTTCCACTTTCATGCCTGGCAGAAGAACCATGTTTCTTTGCTGCTCTGTCATCACGGGTCGTACAACTATCCGAAAAAGTTCCTTACTTTTACCTTCGCCGTTTGCCTGAGTAGAGGGGGATATGTTGATCGGTGCCTCTGATATTGTTTCTATGACACCTGACATCTTTCCATGCCATTGATATGGGTATGCAGCGACTCTTATCTTTACTCGTTGTCTATCTGCTACATCACCGAGAGAATCAGACGGGGAAAGTAGCTCAATTTTTGGAACTGCGTTTTGAGGTACGAGTACGGCTGTTTGTTGCCCAGCTTTTACCCTTTCGCCTTTATGAACTGTCACGCTGGTTATCATTCCATCAAATGGAGCGACGATTAAATATTCCCTCTGTCTTTCTGCATCCAGAATTTTTTGCTCTATGCTGGCAATTTCAATTGTGATTGATTCCCTCGTGGAGTCTAATTCCCTGTCGATAGTCGATATCTTTTTTTTCAGGTCTAACAACTCCCCTTGCAGGGTGATTATATTTAGCTTTGCAGATGAGAGATTCACGGTTGCTGAGTAATAATCTTTCTTCCTGTCTATAAATTCAGAGTCAAGCGCAATACCTTTTTTCCTCAAGTTTTCATACAAGCTGGATTTTTTTTCGAACCATTTTTTCTGTTCTTCAGAGTCTTTTAAAAGGTTATGTAGGCTCTCTATTTCTCGTTCTTTATTTTTTATTTTTTCAGTAAGATAAGCCTTATTTTTTTCAGCTTCACTGGCGATAACATTAAGCCTCTTCAAAAGTTCGTATCGTTGCTTCTTCAAAAGCTCCGCTATTTCAAAGTTGGTAGCGCCAAGATGAGTTTGAGTTTCACCACTCACAGAAAAAATGACTTCTCCTCGCTTAATTATTTTTTTTTCTAATGCCGCTGATTGAATAATTGCACCATCGCTTTGTGCAATTAACGATACTGCCGGAGGGTCATAAATCACGGAACCAGTGACATTGACTCTCTCGCTGTAAGAACCAAATGCGATTATCGATACAATGAAAGCAAAAGTTATAATGCCTGTCAGAAGGCAGATGGAAACACTTGATGGGATGTTCAGACTAGAGGTACCGAGCCATCGTTCTCGTTTGTGTTGCAGAGCCTCGGTGCGATAGATTGAATTTTCATCCTTTTCTGTGTTCATCGGAAACAAAAACCTTCTTATTTCTAAAATCAATAATTATTTTTCTGTTTTTGAGGAAGTTATTTCCTATAAGGCCATCAACTTCCCCCATATGTTGAAAATGTCCATCAACAATCACAGCCCCAAAATGCACTGGTTCTCCGGTTATTGATTTAACTGTGAGCATTGTGGCTTCGCATTCTTTATTATCCATTTCGGGATGAACAACAAGACAGCTTGCAGGTGTGTAGGACTTAAGCCTCTCACGCCATATCATAGATACTGTGGCACCTGTATCCAGAATCATGCGATATTTATGGCCTGACTGTTCGACATCAAAGATCATTCCATCAGGAGAGATATGGAAAGGGAAGGCTTTAAAATTTTTTGGAACCTTAGTTTTATCGTTAGGATTATCAGTTATAGTTAACAAATTAGAGGAATAATCTAGCATTATCCGTTTATCTTTAAACGCGCCGAGACCCGCAACGGGAACATCCGGCAATTTTCCTTTATCAGAAATCACGAATCCCCACTGTTTAAATGGAGTCACGGTTACGTTTTCTAATTTAATATGATTTATGTCCAGAGAGTCAGCCAGATACGTTATATTTTCCTGATTTTTCCCGGTCAAATCAGTACTGTGATAAGTACTTTCTTTTTTGAGTCCTTTTATTTTATTTATCTGAGATCCGTAAAGGTGAAATCCAATAACAGAGCCCGTGTCAACCATCGCATATATCGGCTGACCATCAATTATGAACGTTGTATGAGGAACAGAATATTTGTCAAAACTCAGCTTTAGTGTTACAGAATTTTCCATGTTAGCAACGGAAGATTCAGAAAGGATGGCGAGAGAAAAAAATGAAATTCTTATTAACCAATAACTGAATTTTTCCATTGTTGGACCTCACTATACTATTTCTGGATGTTTTTCATTAATATCTCTTCGCTAACACCAGCTGCAATCAGATGCGATGCTGCGCGACTGAGAAAAAGTCGCATTGATGGGCAAAACACCGTTTTATTATGGAATCGTTTAGCTCGTGAAAAGCGATTTACCAGACGACCACCATGACAGACTTTATTCCACACACAATCACCACAACCATCAGGTAACTCACTACTCAGAGAAAGAAACTCTTTGACATTAGGCGATTCGAGCACGCTTGCGAGCGTCAACTCGCTGACATGGCCAATGGCATTGAATATTTTATCAGAGGTTGAACGCAAGGTGTCATCAATGCGAAGTAGGCCATCGGAGGTTACTGTGAAAGCATAAGCAGATTCAACATTAGAGCTCATGCCAAGAACACGGCTAAACTGATTATTGAGCATCGTACCGAGGTACGTGTTAAAGATTCTAACAAAAATCTTTGGCTGGCCGTCAGCAAACCAGGCATCAAGTGCCTCATTAAGGAATCGACCAACGCCCACAGAATCAACGCCATCAGTGTGCTGATCATCGGGTATGAGGAAGTCGAAGCGCTGACATTTTAGAACCTCTACGAAGTGGCGATAAATTTCTTCTCCATTCGCTTTAGCGTTGGCTACGGAGAGAATTCCTGGCTCTCCTGGCAGGCGTCCTTGTGCCCACGCATTCTGGAGCATACGCAGTCCGTTAACTGTTCCCTCGTAAGTGCTTTTTCCTTTTCGATCCAGCCGGTGTCGATCATTGATGTGTTTCGGGCCGTCTATCGATACGCTTGCATGCACTTGGTGTTTTTCAAAAAGCGCGATCCATTCATCATCAATCAAAATGCCATTAGTCTGTAATGCCAGCACTAGCCGAGAATTGCCATAGTCACCGCTGCGAAGAATTTCACACATTCGATCGAAGCGTTCTTTTTTCATCATCAGTGGCTCGCCACCGTGAAAATCTACCTGAATAACCTCAAGCTCGTTTTCTACTGCGGAGCGTTCGAAGAATCCTCTCAGCGCAGCCACGTTATCAAGAGACATGACCGGATCACTATCAGCGGCCAGCGTGTTTCCCATGTTGAACACATAGCAGTAAGTACAATTGATATTGCATCGCTCACTGATTTTAAGGATTACCTCAAGATGCTTAACCTTTTCGCCTTTTACTATCGCCATTGTTACTCTCTCCATGAAGAAGAATGGAGGGAGAAAAGCCTCCCCCCTGCTATATGTTCATTAAAGAGACTTGCTCCAGTTTGCAAAGGCATTCACCCAACCGCCCGAAACTGTATCCAGCAGGCCGTCAACGAGCTCTTTGCGTTGTGCTTTCTTTTTGTCTGAATTTGTTATTTGGGCTTTGTTTTCTGTTATTTCACGTTGTAATTTGCTCATGATATCTCCTTGTTTTTTGAAATTAGAAATCGACGCAGGAATTAGCGACGATTTTTAAAGCTCGCACTCAAGTATACATGCAAATAATTAACAGAATTTAAACAAAAAATTAACAATAAAATAACATAAAAATAACAACAAGATGGTGCAATAATGTGAGTTTGGTGGTGAGCTGAGGTATGATTGAATTTGATGTTTTTTGTCCGTAAATGGCACTAATAGAAGCTTTAGCCAGTATACTGATGATAAGGCTAAAATTGCGTTGAACCGCTTATTGGAAGACCAGATAAATCCTGATGAATATCGTGCTGTGATGAAGCGGCTAGGTTGCTTTTTGGGGCATGTTTTGTCTCCATTTATTCCTAAAACGGATAAGTGCCTTGTAGTTTCTACTGCCGAAGATGCCGATTATCTTTCACGAGGAGTATTAGACTCTTTGAAAGAAGATCATGAGGCTAAAACAGCTGTCTTTTGGAATAACCATTATTTATTGAAAGATGGTGTAAGTGTTGCCCCTATAGTGCATAAATTCTTAGAGCCAGGGTATGACAAATCTAATCAATTAATTATTGTTCATATACAGGATCTTAAGCAGTAACCGTATATTTTAGATAGAAAAAAGGCTTCATTTATGATCTGATAATCGTCGCCAAACTAATATCAAAATCAAGGATGAAGCCTGTG
>NZ_JBBMXH010000065.1:0-27718 GCF_037996725.1 Xenorhabdus entomophaga | reverse complement strand
TCAGTCACTCTTCAAGACTTAATCTCTTTTCGCCTTTCGGCGGAGATAGTGTCCTGCGAGTGCCCACACAGATTGTCTGATTAATTTGTTAAAGAGCGTTGGCAACCGGAATCAATCTCCCGGGTTGCGAGGCTGCGTATCTTACGCTTTTCGCCTCCGGAGTCAAGCGTTTATTTTCGCTTTTCTCCCCCTTTCCTCCGCGGCTTGTTTCAGCTCAGCGTCGGTCAGTGGTGGCGCATTATAGGGAGTTTTACGGCGCTGACAATAGTTTTTTTGCATTTTTTTTCTGTTCGTGTTTTTTTTCCTCAAAACGAAGAAACAACCAGCAAAAAGACTATTTTTAAGACGCTTTATTACACGACATTTGCAAAAATGCCTCAGAAAAACGATCTACCTGTTCCCAATCCGTATATTCAATCTCTTTTCTAGTATCTGTTTCTCCCCCAGTCATTCGCATAATGAATTGAATCATGATGCGATCTAACCAGCGGTAACGTGGATAAAGCAAAGCTCCGGCAAAAACCTCACATAAATCAGGTTGCCACGGACTTTTAGTTAAGAACTTACGTACATAAGCATTCGTTTCTGGTGTTCTCTTTTCTGGTTTTCTCGCCGTTAAATTGACACCGAAGAAAGCGGTTGGCATTTGATTCAATTGTTTTTGATGGCGAATAACAAACTTATGCAATACAGAATTGAAGTGACCATAGCGTATCGATGCACCTATCATTACCTTATGATAAGGCGTCAAATTAACCTGCTTCAATGTAGCCAAATCTCTTAAATCACACTTAATACCAGTACGGCGAAGATTTTCTGCTATACGAGTGAGGATTTTTTTAGTCTGCCCATCCTGAGTGGAATAAAGCAACAAATAGCTCATAGATACGCCCTTATTATACAGCGATTCAAATACAAATATTTTATAGATAGCGAGTTACGTAGCTGACTGCCCATGACATAAATAACTCACCTAATCACGCCAAAAAGTTGGTGTGAACAACACTAATAGTGTAAATACTTCCAAACGACCAAATAACATAGTGATAACCAATATCCACTTAGCCATTGGATTCATGGTGGTAAAATTATCAGCTACTACGCCCAACCCAGGCCCCAAATTATTCAGTGTTGCAGCAATGGCAGAAAAAGCGGAAAACTCATCAACCCCTGTTGCAATCAATAACAACATACTAATGATGAAGACTAAGGCATAAGCAGAAAAGAATCCCCATACTGCTTCAATAATTCGTTCTGGTAATGCCCTATGCCCTAATTTAATGGTGTATACCGCATTCGGATGAACCAAGCGTTTTAATTCACGGGAACCTTGTAAAAACAACAACAAAATGCGAATGACCTTCAGGCCGCCTCCCGTCGAACCCGCACATCCCCCAATAAATGCAGAACATAATAGTAAGAAAGGCAGAAACAGAGGCCAATTGGCAAAACTATCCGTTGTAAATCCCGCCGTTGTCGCCATTGAGACAACTTGAAAGAAAGCATGATTAAGCGCCTCCAATTCCGATTCATACACCGAATGCTGCCACAGTATCAGCACACAGACCGCCAGCAATGCGAATTGAATAGTGATGAACATACGAAATTCGGGGTCGCGCCAATAAACTTTCAAACTTCGGCCCGAAAGAACGGCAAAATGCAGGCCAAAATTACAACCCGATATCAGCAAGAAAATGGCAATAATTGTATTAATGGTCGGACTATTGAAAAAACCAACACTGGCATCATGGGTAGAAAAGCCGCCAATAGCGATGGTTGAAAAGCTATGTGAGATCGCATCGAACACTGACATTCCCGCAGTCCATAGAGCTATCGCACAAGCAATGGTCAGCAAAACATAAATCAGCCAGAGCGTTTTTGCTGTTTCTGCAATACGAGGACGCATTTTGTTATCTTTCAATGGCCCCGGCATTTCAGCACGATAAAGCTGCATTCCACCAACACCAAGTAATGGCAAAATAGCAACAGCCAGAACAATAATCCCCATACCTCCCAGCCATTGCAACATTTGCCGGTAGAAAAGAATGGCTTTGGGAAGAGAATCAAGGCCAACAAGTGTAGTTGCCCCTGTTGTCGTCAAACCTGAGAATGACTCAAAAAAAGCATCAGTAACTGAAAGATTAGGTTTTTCAGAGAAAATAAACGGTAATGCCCCGACACTGCCCAATACTGTCCAAAATAGGACAACAATTAAAAAACCCTCCTTGGGTTTAAGCTCGTGTTTCTGTTCCCGATTAGGCACCCATAACATTAAACCAATCACGAGGGCAAAAATGAATGTCTGACTAAATGCCCTGCCTGCGCCATCGCGATAAATCAATGCCACCAACCCCGGAATGATCATTGTGACAGAGAAAAGAATGACAAGTAGCCCGACAATACGGGTTATGGCGCGAAAATGCATTCGGCTAATTCCTTAGAAATCCGGTATGACAACATAATTATGATTTTGGTGTTAAAGACAGAGCACCACGGCTTAGATCCCGTAATTTATCACCTATTTCTCCCGCAAGGGTAGCTGGCAGTGATAACTGTAGCGTGACATTTTCAGCATAGTCGCTGGCGATCACTTGCCCAGAAAATTGTTGCAATAATTGTTCAACCATAGAAATGTGCGAATACTCACACTGTAATTGGTACAACTTCTGCGGGACCTTGTATTCAGTTTCCAATAATTTCAGTGCTTGCTGTACTCCGCTGCCATAGGCTCTCACCAATCCGCCTGTGCCAAGTTTTATGCCGCCAAAATAGCGAACAGACACAGCGGTGATTTCACCTAATCCACTTCCTATCAATTGGGCAATCATGGGCTTACCCGCAGTTCCGGTCGGTTCTCCATCATCCGAAAAACCCAATTGCTGGGAATCATCCGGCGCGCCTGCTACAAAAGCCCAGCAATGATGTCTGGCGTCAGGATATTGTTCCTTAATGCTTTGGATAAATGATTTTGCCTCATCCACCCCGCTGGTGTGTTCCAGCAGGGTAATGAAACGACTCTTTTTGATTTCTTCAGTAAAACTGACTGAAGCCGCAGGAATTAAATAAGGCTTCATTACGATAATTGTAAATTTCTGGTCATATTTTCAATTTTTCCATCGTGAATAACGATGTTGTCTTCAATGCGAATACCACCATAAGGTTTCAGCGTATCGATTTTCTTCCAATTAAAATGCTGGCGGTATTCACTTTCACGCCACTGCGCCAATAAGGTTTCAATGAAATAGAGACCCGGTTCAATGGTCAAAACCATTCCCGGCTCCAAGATACGGGTACAACGTAAATAAGGATACATTTCTGGAGCAGCCAAATGGGTTCCATTATCATCTTGCATAAATCCAGCAGCATCATGTACCTGTAAACCAAGTGGATGCCCGAGCCCATGCGGGAAAAATGGCGCTGTAAGCCCGCTTTCAACCATGCTTTCTTCGCTGATGCCATGAATAATGTCATGTTTTCTTAGCAAATTAGCTATACGATGATGCATATTGATATGGTAATCAGTATATCGAACACCCGCTTTAATCGTGCCAATAATCGCTTGCTGTTCTTCATTGAGGTCTTTAATCAATGAGGCAAAATCATTATTGGATTTTGCGGCATAGGTTCTCGTAATATCGGCAGCATAGCCATTATATTCCGCACCAGCATCAATTAAGAAACTACGAATTTCAGAAGGTACTGTCTGCCGTAATTTGGTGTAATGCAAAACGGCTGCATTTTCATTCAGGGCAATAATATTATCATAAGGAACATCCGTATCACGGTGTCCCGTTGCCATCAGATAGAACATATTGATTTCGAATTCGCTCACACCAGACAGAAATGCCTCGTACGCCGCCTGATGGCCATTCACCGCTGTTTTCTGAGCTTCACGCATACACGCCAATTCGTAATCTGTTTTATATGAGCGATGGTAACTCAAATAATTCAAGACTGTTTCCGGGTTGATATTGTGCTCAAGGATGCCCAAAGACTTAGCACGTTCAGTTTGCTCACCAATATAAGCGACATTCTGTTTTGGTAATCCATTCAGTTGCATACTGATATCATCGGCTTTTGCCAAATGAATCATTTCTACTTCTTCAGTCCAGTGACTATTAGGTAGTCGTTCTACACTATGCCAATAATCTACCGGGGAATAAAACCAGAGCTTCGGTTTATTGATTCCATCAATCCATAACCAGCAATTCGGGGCTTTGGTCACAGGAACCCAAGCCTTAAAGTGTACGTTTGCCTTGAAAGGGTAATCGTGGTCATCAAGAAAAACTCGCAATGATTCACCGGAGTGAATAAGCAGGGCATCAAGCTGAGTTCGTGCCAATATTTCACGTGTGCGTTTTTGTAAGGTTTTAATATGTTCGTGGTACAGAGGTGCCAACTTTTCCATCTTAATTAGCCTTTTGATTTTCTGGCGGGAGCTTAAATATTACCACAATTCATTATTTAGGGAGTTACCTGATAAAAAACGGCTTATCTGGAATAAAACGACAATATTTATATTTTTCAAAATACTAACAAAAAATATCTTCCCCCGTCATAAATCTTACCTGTGATCTGTCCTACAAAAAATTAATCATTGATTTGCATTAAATTAACACACTAATCACAATCAACAGCATCTGGTCATACCAGATGGTATGCACTCATTGAGGAGAATGACATGCTCTACCTAAGTGAAACTATTCAAGTAAAATGGCTGAAAGATGGCATTGCAGAATTGATCTTCAATGCACCAGCTGCAATCAATAAATTAGACACAAACACTGTTACTTCATTGGATAAAGCCGTTGCCACCCTTGAGCAACAAACTGAACTAAAAGGATTGTTATTACGTTCTGAAAAACAAGCCTTTATTGTTGGCGCAGATATTACAGAATTTTTATCATTATTTAATGCGCCAGCAGAAAAACTTCATAATCTACTGAACCTCGCCAACAATATTCTTAACCGTATTGAAGATCTCACTGTTCCTACTGTCTCCGCCATCAATGGTTATGCGCTTGGCGGTGGTTGTGAAGTCGTACTTTCCACTGATTTTCGGGTTGCATCTCCTGATCTTCGCATCGGATTGCCAGAAACGAAATTAGGCATAATGCCGGGCTTTGGGGGCTCCGTCCGCCTGCCACGCTTAATTGGTACGGACAATGCTCTCGAAATTATTTCCGCAGGAAAAGATATTGGTGCTGAAGAGGCGCTGAAAAATGGTCTGGTTGATGCCGTAGTTCCTGCTGAAAAATTGGTTGAATCTGCCGTTTCAATTCTGGAACAAGCTATTAAGGGTGATTTAGATTGGAAAGCCGCCCGCCAGCCTAAACTGATGCCTCTGAATCTCAATGAGATCGAACGTACCATGAGTTTTACCGTGGCAAAAGGCATGGTGATGAAAGTTGCAGGCCCTCATTATCCTGCACCAATCACTGCGGTAAAAACGATTGAAAAAGCCGCTACACTGGGCCGTGATGGTGCCCTGATGCTAGAATCCGACAGCTTTGTTAAACTGGCACATACCACTGTTGCCCGTGCTCTGGTCGGCATCTTCCTGAATGACCAGTACGTCAAAGGATTAGCGAAAAAACATCTGCAAGCAGTCACTACACCTGAACATGCGGCTGTACTCGGTGCGGGGATCATGGGTGGAGGCATTGCCTATCAGTCAGCGCGTAAAGGTATTCCTGTCCTGATGAAAGACATCAATCAAAAGGCGCTGGATTTAGGTATCAATGAAGCAGCCAAGTTGCTGAATAAGCAATTTGAACGTGGACGCCTGAATGCTATGAAGATGGCCAAGATCCTGTCTTCTATCCAACCGACCCTGACTTATGCTGGTATTGAACAATCTCAGATTATTGTCGAAGCTGTAGTTGAGAACCCCAAAATTAAAGCTGCGGTTCTGACAGAAACAGAATCACATATCAGCGATGATTGCATTCTGGCTTCTAACACCTCCACGATCCCAATCACAGATTTGGCAAAATCGCTGAAACGCCCAGAAAACTTCTGCGGGATGCATTTCTTCAATCCAGTACATCGTATGCCGCTGGTTGAAATTATTCGTGGTGAAAAAACATCGGATAAAACCATTTCGACCGTTGTAGCTTATGCCAGCAAAATGGGTAAAACGCCGATTGTCGTCAATGACTGTCCTGGTTTCTTCGTAAACCGCGTTTTATTCCCTTATCTGGCAGGTTTCGGCATGTTGCTGCGAGACGGTGGTGATTTCCGCCAAATCGACAAAATCATGGAAAAAGAATTTGGCTGGCCAATGGGTCCTGCTTATCTCATTGATGTTGTTGGTATTGATACAGCCCATCATGCACAAGCTGTTATGGCACAAGGTTTCCCTGATCGCATGAGCCGTAATTACCGGGATGCCATTGATGTATTATTCGAAAATCAGCGTTACGGCCAGAAAAATGGCGTTGGTTTTTACCAATACACCCAAGATAAGAAAGGCAAACCGAAAAAAGCACAAGATGAGACTGCTGACCAGTTACTGGCAGGCATCAGCAAACCAAAACATACTTTCTCTGGCGAAGAAATCATTGCTCGTACCATGATCCCAATGATTAACGAAGTCGTTCGCTGTTTAGAAGAAGGTATCATTGCCAGCCCGGCAGAAGCTGATATGGCACTGGTTTACGGTCTGGGATTCCCTCCATTCCACGGTGGTGTTTTCCGTTATCTGGATACCATGGGAACCGCAGCCTACGTGAGAATGGCCGAGAGTTATGCTCACTTGGGTGCGCTTTATCACGTACCAGCGGGCCTGAAGGCAAAATCCGAAAGCAATGAAAGTTATTACCCTGCCCCAGCAGAACTTGCTGTTAATCTAGGTGAAAAAGAGTGAGGTCTGAAAACATGGAAAACGTAGTTATTATTGATGGTATCCGTACCCCAATGGGGCGCTCAAAAGGTGGTGCATTCCGTCAGGTCCGTGCCGAAGATCTCTCCGCACACCTGATGAAATCAATACTCAAGCGCAATCCTGCCGTTCAGCCAGAGCATATCAATGATATCTCTTGGGGATGTGTACAACAAACGCTGGAGCAAGGGTTTAACATTGCACGTAATGCTGCATTACTGGCAGGCATTCCCCATTCAGTTCCCGCAGTCACCGTTAACCGTCTGTGTGGTTCCTCAATGCAGTCACTGCATGACGGTGCCCGCATGATTATGACGGGTGATGCCAATATCGCGATGGTTGGCGGCGTTGAACATATGGGGCATGTACCCATGACACACGGTGTCGATTTTCATCCTAAATTGAGCCGCAACGTTGCAAAAGCAGCGGGCGTTATGGGCCTGACAGCAGAAATGCTGGCTAAGATGTATAATATTAGCCGCGAAATGCAAGATGAATTCGCGCTGCGTTCTCATCAACGTGCAGCACAAGCAACAGAATCCAAAGCCTTCGCCAGAGAAATAGTCCCTATTTATGGGCATGACGCAGATGGCAATATGAAGCTTGTCGATTTTGATGAAGTCATCCGTCCTGACACTAACCTAAAGGATCTCGCAGCCCTGCGTCCTGTCTTTGATCCTGTCACCGGAAGTGTTACTGCGGGTAACTCTTCAGCGCTGTCTGATGGCGCATCTGCAATGCTAATCATGAGCGAAAGCAAAGCCAAAGAATTAGGGCTGAAGCCTCGTGCTCGTATCCGTTCAATGGCAGTTGTCGGTTGTGATCCTTCTATCATGGGTTATGGCCCTGTGCCAGCAACACAAATGGCGTTGAAAAAAGCGGGATTAAGCCTTTCTGATATTGGCCTGATGGAATTGAACGAAGCATTTGCTGCGCAATCTTTGGCCTGTATTAAGGGATTGAATCTGCTGGATAGTATGGATGACAGAATCAATCTAAACGGTGGCGCAATTGCGCTTGGGCATCCATTAGGTTGTTCCGGCACCCGTATTACTACTACTCTGCTTAACCTAATGGAGCACAAGGATGTACAGTTTGGTCTGGCAACCATGTGTATCGGTTTAGGTCAAGGTATCGCCACGATTATTGAAAGAGTGTAGTTACCAGATTTAGTTATCAAGAGTAACTGACGATTGAAATTTATACGTATTTTTCCCTTGTCTGTCTAGTCTATTGCATCACTCTAATAAGTTGTTGCCGTAGTTTCCCGCCTGTCAGGGGCGGGTTTTTTTATTTTTATCGTTTTATTTTTTTATCGGGAAAACGGATTAGATAAACTCAAACGCATCGCCATACATGCGATCGATCGATGCATCACGTTCACTACAAAACCGCTCACGGGCAATTTTGGCCATTTCAAAGCGACCGGCGATATAAATATCATGATTTGCCAAGCTGCCAAAATCTTCCAAAACTGCACTCAGAACTGTTCCGCTCCTTCCTCGCCAGTGCTCATCAACCTGCTCAACCACAGGAACAACCGTTAAGTTAAGATAACGTTCACTCAATGCCTGTAATTCACCCAAATCATAAAGGTGATGCAGTTCACGCCCTCCCCAATAAATTGAGATTTCACGGTTAGGGTTTGCTTCCAATGCTGCCAATAAGATAGAACGGGTATAGGAAAACCCTGTTCCACCCGCAATCAGTAGCATCGGATTTTCGCTATCTTCACGAAACCATGCCTGACCATGTGGAATATCAATATCAATAACTTTCTGATCGAGTATTCTGTCCATCACCGCCATTGCATACAGGTTCAGCTCAGAAGCGCCAATATGCAGCTCAATGCTCTGTTTTTCTGATGGTGGTGATGCCATAGAAAAAGGACGTTTGTCTCTTTCGTCCATAACCACCATCAAATATTGCCCTGCACGAAAAGAAAAAGGCGAATCAGGTAATAAACGAACCCGATAAACTGTATCTGTAATGGAGTCAACCGATGTTACTTTACAGCTTAGTGTTGTCATGCGTTCCCTCTTATCGCTTCAAAATATCTAATTGATCCCAAATTTCATCGACACGGGCCCGAATCTCATCACTCATCACTATCGGACGCCCCCATTCCCTTTGTGTCTCTCCTGGCCATTTATTCGTTGCATCTAGCCCCATTTTTGATCCTAACCCTGAAATAGGGGATGCAAAATCGAGATAGTCGATTGGTGTATTTTCCATTAAGACAGTATCTCTCTGCGGGTCCATTCGCGTTGTTATCGCCCAGATGACATCATTCCAATCTCGCGCATTAATATCATCATCACAGACGATAACAAATTTTGTGTACATAAATTGCCGTAGATATGACCAGACGCCCATCATGACTCGCTTGGCATGACCTGCATACTGTTTTTTCATCGTAACGACAGCGAGCCGATAAGAGCACCCTTCTGGCGGCAGGTAAAAATCGACAATTTCAGGAAATTGCTTTTGTAGTATTGGAACCAGAACTTCATTCAACGCAACACCTAACACCGCAGGTTCATCCGGCGGACGTCCGGTATAAGTGGAATGATAGATGGCATCACGGCGCTGGGTAATGTGAGTTATTGTGAATACTGGGAACATATCAATTTCATTGTAATAACCAGTATGATCACCATACGGCCCTTCCGGTGCCATTTCACCGGGTTCAATGTAACCCTCAAGGATAATCTCAGCGCTTGCGGGGACTTCCAATTCATTGGATATACATTTAACGACTTCCGTTTTATGCCCACGCAGCAAACCAGCAAAAGCATATTCAGACAACGTATCAGGGATTGGCGTCACTGCGCCTAATATTGTGGCCGGATCAGCCCCCAACGCAACCGACACCGGAAAACGTTCTCCCGGATGAGCCTGACACCACTCCTGAAAATCGAGAGCGCCGCCACGATGGGATAACCAGCGCATAATCAGCTTATTTTTACCCAATACCTGCTGACGGTAGATGCCCAGATTCTGGCGCTCTTTATTCGGCCCTCTGGTCACCGTCAGCCCCCATGTGATCAATGGGGCTGCATCTTCCGGCCAGCAATGCATAACCGGAATGCGGGTAAGATCCACTTCATCTCCAGCCCAAATCTGCTCCTGACAAGGTGCAGAACTGAGGCGTTTGGTTGGCATATTCAGTACCTGTTTGAATTTAGGCAATTTATCTACCAGATCACGGAATCCTTTTGGTGGTTCAGGCTCCTTAAGGAAAGCTAATAACTTACCAACATCATGCAATGCCTGAACATCATCCTGCCCCATTCCCATAGCAACCCGTTTTGGTGTTCCAAACAAATTGCACAACACTGGCATCGAATATCCTTTAGGATTTTCAAATAATAAGGCAGGGCCACCGGCACGAAGAGTACGATCTGCGATTTCAGTCATTTCCAAATAAGGATCAACTTCCATACGAATTCGTTTTAATTCACCTGATTGTTCCAACAAGGAAAGAAAATCTCTTAAATCGCGGTATTTCATATTGTTCATTCGTGCCGATTTGTAAGGAGGGAAAGACATTATAAGCCCTCCCATGAGGGTTACAAGGTAAACTCATAACTTACTAAAAATCAATGGAATTAGCGTAATCTTGTGGTGTAGGTTTCTCCCATTACTTAGCAAAAACACTTCCATTTTCCGTTTCCTCTATGAAAAGTAAGATAAAATTACCAGTGCCCCTTATAATCGGCATATTTTCCACAATCACTATCCCCATTATCACAATAAATGTCTTACATAAATTTTTACTGGAAATAAATACACGTGACTATAATACATGGACCACATCTCAAATAACTTTTGGCTTTATTGATGACCCCTTAGTACTGGTTTTGTTATGCTAAACACTCTAAGTAATGGAGTCGGAATATTATGGGAAATTGGTATCTTCTTTACTGTAAACGTGGGCAAATCTCTCGGGCGATAGAAAATCTGGAGAGACAAGATGTTATTTGCCTGACACCTACAGCCAAAATTGAAAAAATTATTCGGGGTAAGCGAACCACCGTTACTGAACCACTGTTTCCCAATTATCTTTTCGTACACTTTGATCCCGAAGTTATTCATACCACTACTGTTAATTCAACTCGTGGTGTAAATCATTTTATTCGGTTCAGTACTTATCCCGCTATTGTTCCTCAAACATTAATTGATGAATTGATGTCCGTCACTGAGCAAGAATATGTTGCCCCTGAAACACCAATTGCTGGTGATACGGTATTAATCACTGAGGGAATTTTCGAAGGCATTCAAGCAATTTATAACGAACCAGATGGAGAAACTCGTTCCATTCTCCTGCTGAATATTCTCAACAAGGAAGTGTCGAAGGTATTAGATAATAAACAATTTATCAAAGTCTAATCAGAAAACGGGCAATTTTGCCCGTTTTCATTATATCTGTTCCAGTAAGCCAGAATCTGCTTTTACGCAAGAAGACCGTTATTTCTGCTCATGCAACCACTGTGCTACTCGTTTAGCAAAATAAGTCAGGATGCCATCAGCTCCAGCACGTTTGAAACACAGCAGTGACTCCATAATTGCAGGTTGTTCTTTCAACCAACCATTTTGAATGGCAGCCATGTGCATCGCATACTCACCAGAAACCTGATAAGCAAATGTTGGTACGCCAAACGTATCTTTTACCCGGCGAATCACATCCAAATAGGGCATACCGGGTTTCACCATGACACTATCAGCTCCCTCCTGCAAATCCTGTGCAATTTCCTGTAATGCTTCATCACTGTTTGCCGGGTCCATTTGATAGGTCATCTTATTGCCACCTTTCAAATTACTACTGGAACCAATTGCATCTCTGAATGGCCCATAATAACAAGAGGCATATTTCGCAGAATAAGCCATAATCTGGGTATTGATATGACCATCCATTTCAAGCTGCTCACGAATAGCACCAATGCGGCCATCCATCATATCACTTGGAGCGACAATTTCGGCTCCTGCTTCAGCATGGGAGAGTGCCTGCCTGACCAGAATCCCTTTAGTCACGTCATTGATAACATAACCATCCTGATCAATGATGCCATCCTGCCCATGTGTAGTGAATGGATCAAGTGCAACATCCGTTAAAAGGCCCAATTCAGGTACAGCACTTTTCAGAGCACGGACAGAACGCTGAATCAAACCATCTGGGTTATAAGCTTCCTTCGCATCTAATGATTTCTTGTCTGCTTCAATGACTGGAAACAGCGACAAAACAGGAATACCCAGTCGGGCAATCTCTTCGGCTTCTTTCAGCAAAAGATCGATTGTCAGACGATACACTCCTGGCATGGAAGGCACTTCCTGACGCTGATTAGTACCTTCCATAACAAAGACGGGATAGATTAGGTCATTGACAGTAACTTGATTTTCAGCAAATAAGCGGCGGGAAAAATCATGGCAGCGCACACGACGCATACGACGACCGGGAAATGCTCCCGGAAATACATAGCTCATACTTCTCTCCTAATGTAAAACCCAGCGCCGGGCGCTGGGTTAATAGCCATCACGTTATACAGGTGATGTTAACATCATCAATCAGTTAGCGATAATCATGAGTGACCAGAATCAAATTATTTTTTCAGATTGTCGCCGATATCACGATCACGACCTTATTCACTTTCTGAATTGACTGCTTTGTGTTTACCTGATTTCCCGATATAAAACTGAGAAAGCAAAATTCCTAATTCAAATAGTAAATACATGGGAATAGCTAACAAAGTTTGCGAAAAAACATCAGGCGGTGTTAACAACATGCCAACTACAAAAGCGCCTACCAAAATATAAGGGCGTTTCCTTTTTAACGATCCCGGCGTCACCACTCCGCTCCAGCACAGCAAAATAATGGCGATCGGTACTTCAAATGAAACACCAAAGGCCATAAACAGCGCCATCACAAAGCTCAGGTAGTTACTGATATCTGTCGAGATCACAACACCTGCGGGAACCGTCTTGATAAAGAAACCAAATGCGATGGGAAAAACTACAAAATAGGCGAATGCCATTCCCAGATAAAATAGTACGCTACTGGAAAACAACAGCGGCATTATCAAACGGCGTTCATGCTTATATAGCGCTGGAGCAATAAATGCCCAAACCTGATAGAGGATCATTGGTGCCGAAACGAAGACAGACACCATACCGGTTAGTTTTATCGGTGTAAAAAAAGGCGATGCCACATCCGTTGCAATCATATTTGCACCTTGAGGTAATTGTTCCATCAAAGGTGCCGCAATAAGCCGATAAATGTCATTGGAAAAATACACCAATGCCAAGAAAACGACCAATACAGTAATTAAGCTATTTAGAATCCGCTTACGTAATTCAATCAGATGACTAATAAGCGGTTGGGTATCATCCACAGACATGTTTTAGTGTTCGCCATTTGCTTGTTCAGGAGATTTATTTTTCTGCTGATCTGGTTTCACGCCCGATTGCTCTGAGACTGATTGCTCTGAGGCTGATTGTTCTGAGGCTAATCGTCCTGAAGTTGAGTCTTTTGCGGCCAACTGGGATGCAGAGGAGTGGTAATGCGTTTCATCCTCCTCCAATTCCCTCATTTCATCAGGCTTGAGCTGGTACACGTTTTTCAACGACTCAGCCGCTTCCCTTAGCTCTTCCATTGATGCCTTCAATTCTGGAGATAGTGATTGCATATCTGCTTTTTCTTCCATTTTTTTCAGGCTGTCCTGAAGCTCTTGCAATTTCAATTCTTGAGCAAGTTCATTCTGAACATTCGCCGCCAACGAGCGTAATACCCGAATCCATCCGGCTACTGTTTTAACTGCAATAGGCAAACGCTCAGGCCCCAGAACAACCAAGCCAATGACCATCACTAACAACAGTTCACTAAAACCAATGTCAAACACGGTTTATACCTGCTCTTTGTTTTTGCTCTCTGATTTTTCAGATTGTGTAACGGTAGATTTTTCAGCAAGGTTTTTAGTTTCGAAATCAGCGTCATGGTTCGTTTTTTCAGGTTGCTCCGGTTTTTCATCGCCATTCACTGCTTTTTTGAAGCCTTTAATCGACTCTCCCAAGTCTGAGCCTAAGGTACGAAGTTTGTTAGTACCGAACAGCAATACGACAATGAGCGCAATAATGAGCAATTGCCAAATACTTATACCACCCATACTGAGTTACCTCTATTCATTGGAATACCACATTCATCGGAATACCACTAATGATTCCATTATAAACTACGAACTTTATGTTCGAAAATAACACAATCATACCAAACACACGGTAAAGCAATCTCTACTTACTTTTAATTGTTACTGACCTTTTAATTGTCACTGGCGTTTGCTTAAATGACGCCAACCCAGCCCCCACGATACAATTCCGACCCCCATCAATCCCCACGACAAATGTTTCTGGTCTATGATGAAAAACAGGCTTCCACAGATAAATAGCGTTGCTCCGATCCCCAGTAAATAAAGAGATTTGCGTTGCTGAATCTGTTGCGTTCTGAATTGTTGTGATATCTGATCAATGCTGGCCTGTAAACGCCTATGCTGTTGAAGGGCGCCATACACTAACTCAGGAAATTCCGGTAGCTTTTCCGCCCAATAGGGGGCTTTTTCTTTAAAGGCCCGTACAATGGCGGGTATCCCAACCTGATCATGCAGCCAATCTTCCAGAAAAGGTTTTGCGGTTTTCCATAGATCAAGCTGAGGATAAAGCTGGCGCCCCAAACCTTCAACGTACAGTAGCGTTTTTTGCAACAGAACCAACTGGGGTTGAACAGCCATGTTAAAACGGCGGGCAGTATTAAAAAGATTTAGTAGCACATGCCCGAACGAAATTTCAGCCAGTGGTTTTTCAAAAATCGGCTCACAAACGGTACGGATGGCAAATTCGAAATCTTCCACATTGGTATCGGCAGGAACCCAACCAGAATCAACATGTAATTCAGCTACCCGGCGGTAATCACGATTGAAGAAAGCAATGAAATTTTCAGCCAGATAGCGTTTATCATCTTTATTCAAAGAGCCAACAATGCCGTAATCGATGCCGATATAGGTAGGATCTTCCGGATTCTCATAACTGACAAAAATATTGCCGGGGTGCATGTCCGCATGGAAAAAACTGTCACGGAACACTTGGGTAAAAAATACCTGAACACCACGCTCAGCCAACAATTTCATATTGGTGTTCTGCGCTTCTAAGGCCGCAATGTCAGACACGGGGATACCATAAATGCGTTCCATAACCAACACATTCTCCCGACAATAATCGGGATAAACTTCTGGCACGTAAAGCATCGGGCTGTCTTCAAAATTTCGGCGCAATTGAATTGCATTGGCAGCTTCACGCAACAAATTCAGCTCATCAAGTAAAGTTTTCTCGTATTCGCGCACGACTTCACGTGGACGAAGACGACGCCCATCCGGCAAAAGAGGCACCAGATTAGCCAAACGATACATCAATCGTACATCCGCTTTGATGACAGGCAGAATATCCGGGCGGATCACTTTCAGGACGACTTCTTTACCATTCTCTTTCAGCCGAGCGGTATGTACCTGAGCAATAGACGCTGAAGCCAGTGGCTGCTGATCAAAATTTTCAAACCACGTTTCCAAAGGCCCCTCTAATGCGGTTTCAATCGATTTTCTCGCCACAGCGCCATCAAAGGAAACCACCCTATCTTGCAACATCGAAAGCTGATCAGCGATTGCAGGTGGAAACAGATCGCGGCGGGTAGAAAGCATTTGACCAAATTTGATCCATACAGGCCCAAGCTCTTGCAGTGCCAGACGCAAACGCTCACCAAGCGGTTTGTCTTTATGCCGATTAGTTATCCAAAACAGGAAATAACGCCCGAAACGCAGTGGCCAGGTCAGACGAATATTAGGGATCAGTTCGTCCAGTCCATAGGAAAGAAAGACTCGAATAATGAAATAAAGCCGTTTGATTTCACTGGGCGTCATATTTCCCCTCCAGCGCAGCCAACCGTTTCTCTATTTGAGTCACTTTATTGGCAACAGCATCAACTTCCTCACTGAAATAGGCGGCTTCCAGTGCGCTGGGGGCCATTTTCCACTCTTCAGTTAATGATTCGACGAAGTACGTTTTCTTCCTTTCGATGGTATTACTGGCAAATTTAACGCCTTTTTTCACTATCTGGCTAATGCCTTCTGCAACAATATCACCGACATAAGGGGAAAGATAATGGGCAGGGTCCCACTCTGACATGTCCAATAAAGCTGACCATTGCTGGATAATCTGCATATCCCCTTCAATGGTGATCTCGCCACTGTTAATCAACGCCGAAAGGCACTGGCGGTCCCGCAACTTGAGTAATGCGGGTATCGTCGTTTTCATTGAGCAATCCGCAGGTTCCGACCACTGACTTAAAACATCCAATTGCTTTTCACTGAATATCAATACCAATGGTGTTTCAATTTCCTTCAGCTTGATGGACAGTGTTTTGCCTACCAACCTCAAACGGGTTGGCTTCAATACGGTTTCCCGATACAACAAATAATTCAGCGTTGTTTCCAGAGAAGCCGTCAGAGCCGGAAATAATACTCGGTAATTCAATGCAGCAGGACTCAATTCAGGGGAGTTCAGTGCCGCAGAATTCACACTATGGCTTGGTGAGGGTGTTTCCATTTCAGAATTTAAACCCTTTGTGCAGAGCAACGACTCCCCCGGTCATATTGGTATAAGAAACCTGGTCAAAGCCAGCTTCTTCCATCATACTTTTTAAGGTTTCCTGATCAGGGTGCATACGGATGGATTCTGTCAGATAGCGGTAACTGTCGGCATCTTTAACAACCATCTGACCAATTCGTGGTAAAACATGGAACGAATAAGCATCATAAACTTTGCTCAGTGGTGCCAGTACAGGTTTGGAGAACTCCAGCACCAATAAACGACCGCCCGGCTTAAGCACCCGACACATGGAACGTAAGGCTTTTTCTTTATCCGTCACATTACGCAGGCCGAAAGAAATCGTAATACAGTCAAAATAATTATCTGGGAAAGGCAGTACTTCAGCATTAGCCTGAACATAACTGACATTACCGACGATGCCGATATCACGCAACTTTTCACGCCCGACTTTCAACATTGAGTCGTTAATGTCTGCCAGAACAACCTGACCTTTTTCACCCACAATACGGGAAAATTTTGCTGTCAAATCACCTGTTCCACCGGCGAGATCAAGCACTTTATGACCGCGTCGGACACCACTTGCTTCAATAGTGAAACGCTTCCAGATACGATGAATACCAAATGACATCAAATCATTCATCAAATCATATTTTGCCGCTACCGAGTGGAATACCTCTGCCACCATGTCTTTTTTTTCTTCTTTGGCTACAGTGCGGAAACCAAAATCAGTGGTTTCTTTCGATTGATTTGCCATGTTATTTGTCCGCTTTTTATTCGAAAAATTTATAGCAAGTGTACCAGCCTTTCCGATAAAACCCTATCCAGACTTCACTCGTTAATTTGTAACGATTGTAGGGATTTATCAATCAAGTGTGAATCAATAGGACGCTTCACATCCACACCTAATTCTCGGAAGCCTTCAGCCTGACTGATCAGATTACCTCGCCCCTCGAGCAGTTTTTTCATCGCGAAATGGTAACTCGCCTGTGCTTTATCTAAGCTTTGCCCTAACCCTTGCATATCATCCACAAACAAACGCATTTTGTCATACATTCTGGCCGCTTTATCAGCAATCAGACGGGCATTCTGACTCTGATATTCATAACGCCAAAGGTTATTGATAGTACGAACAGCAACCAGTAATGTGGATGGGCTAACCAGCATGATATTGTGTTTCAATGCTTCATCCAGTAATTCAGGAGCCTGATTAAGTGCCACCAGATAAGCCGGTTCCACAGGAATAAACATCAGGACATAATCCAGAGAGCGCAAACCGGGCAATTGCTGATAATCTTTTCGGCTCAGGCCACGAATATGTCCTTTTATGGAGTTGATATGCTCCTGTAATGCCTGTATCTGCTGTTGTTCATCATTACTGTTGAAATAACGTTCATAAGCAACCAGCGACATTTTGGCATCAATAACGACATCTTTTCCCTGCGGCAAATGCACAATCACATCGGGCTGAAAACGCCCGTTGTTTTCGGATTGAATATTAACTTGTGTGTCGAATTCATACCCTTCACGCAAACCGGATGCTTCCAAAACCTGAGCCAACACCATCTCTCCCCAATTTCCCTGCATTTTATTATCTCCTTTCAACGCATTAGTGAGATTGAGTGCTTCTTTTGCCATCTGGGCATTCAGTTGCTGAAGATTGCGAATCTCATGGGTTAAGGTATGACGTTCCCGGGCTTCCTGCCCAAAACTGTCCTGAACCTGACGGCGAAAACCTTCAAGTTGTTCACGAAATGGCATTAAGAGATTATTGAGGTTTTGGCGATTATATTCATCAGTACGGAGCCGGTTTTGCTCAAAAATACGATTGGCAAGATTTTCAAATTGGGTATTCAGGCGCTGTTCACTATTGATCAACAGGCGTTGTTTTTCCTCCGCCGCTAACCTGCTTTCTTCAAGCCGCGTGCTCAGTTCCCGCAATTCAGCTTCCTGCACACTATTCACTTCGCGCTGAGCCAGTAACTCTTGGTTTAATTGATCGCACTCAGTACGCCAATAATGAGACTGTTCTAGCTTTTCATGGCTGACAGCCAGTTGACTATATAATTCGCGCAGCGCCTGCTCTTTTTGTTGGATTCTCTGGTGAACAGAAAGCCAGACGAAGATCCCCCCGCCCAGCAATCCACTTAAGCCGCCAATCAACATATATAACCACTGGATATCCACCTATACACCCTCACTAACACCATTGTAGTTAAGTTTTGGTTAACTTCTTTGGCTCACTGGCCTCAATGTAAGTTAAATAGAGGCTGTATAGATGTCCAGATTATTTAATAGCTTTCTTTCAGTTTGCAAAGCGGCTCGCAATTACCCCATCCACTCGGCCAACCATCGTAAGCCAAAAGCACCCGGCGCTAAGATACCGAATGCCCAAATCAATGCAGAAGCGAAATTGGCAAGCTGAAAATGGCGTTTTGGCATGGCACAAATTCCGGCTACCAGCGGGACTACGGCTCTTAAGGGGCCAAAAAATCGCCCAATAAAAACGCCCCAGACTCCCCAGCGCTCAAAGAATCGATGCCCACGCGCTAACGTTTTGGGGTGGCGAGAAAGCGGCCACATTTTGCCGACATTCTCTTTATAGTGGAAACCAAACCAGTAAGAAACCCAATCGCCAAAAAAGGCTCCTGCTGCTGCGGCTATCCATATTGGCCAGAAATTTAACCCGCTTTCGCCAATTAATGCGCCTAACCCCAATAAAATGATCGTCGCTGGCAACAATAGGGAGATAAATGCCAGTGATTCACCAAATGCAAGGAGGAAAATGATGGGAATTGCCCAAGCTTCATGAGCTTTTACAAAATTCGTGACCAGTTCGATGATTTCATGCAGGCTCAAATTCGTCTTTCCTGTGTTAGTCAGTGGGATGTCATAGGTTAGCACTGTATAATTAAACCAAAGCTAACCTGATATTTTTATTCAAGAAAGTAAGCTTGCAATTTTTCTCGGGCCGCAATATCGAGTCCAATATCTTTTTCCAGCCAAATATCCACACTGCCGTAATGTTGGTTAATACTATTCAGCGCAGTCAGTAAAAACGCTTCCCTGACAGAATAAACATAAGCAAATTTTTCCACTATATTTTCACTCATGACTTTCGCATGTTCATTCAATAAATAATCTCGGTAAGGAGCCAACGTGATATCGGTCAGCAAATAGTCTTCCATTACCGTATCCCAATCAGCACCCAGCGCCAGCAAAACCAGAGCAGAACCCACTCCTGTTCTGTCTTTGCCAACCGCACAATGTTGCACAATCCCGCCTTTTTCTGGTTGCAACAATAGCGTAGCTAATTTCTTATAAGCCGGATTATTGATAGGTAACAATTCATACAGACGTGACATAAACCCTTTTGCATCGAATTGCTCCAGTATTTCTTTATCTATCTTATCCAGATTAGCGTCCACTTCTTTGGAAAGCGGATTTGCCGGAGCATGGTGATAATGGGCGCCATGCCATATCTGATCCGGTTTATCCATGATTTCGCTACTATCACGATAATCGATGATCTGAAAAAGGTTTTGATCCACTAAATAAGCCTGATCATTTTCTGTCAGCTTATCCAGTGATCCGGAACGAAATAGCAGCCCTGACTTGATCTTAGCGCCATTATTTAGCGTTTTATTGCCTAAATCACGAAAGTTAATGCCGCCATTCAAAGGAAGTACTGAAGGATGAGAGATTAATGTTGTGGTCATAGTCACTCTTGTTTTGATTAAAATATACTTTATTTTTAACGCATTACGTTACTGATGGTAAATAGTTGTTAGCGCAAAACGTTATGACATTATCAGATTTTAGAATGAAAGGAAGAGAAGATCACATAAATGATAGGGCCAGAATATTCCAGCCCTTGATGAAAAGCGTTACAGCAGGCGGCGGGCAGCCTCAACAACGATTCCTAACGCGTTGCTTTCTGTTTTCTTCAACAGCTCAACATCAGGAATTTCCTGTTGGGTACGGTTAACAATAACACCAGCCACCATACCAGCACGCAGTCCCTGACTTGCGCACATAGTCAACAATGTTGCAGATTCCATCTCAAAGTTCATTACGCCCATTTCCTGCCACTCTTTCATAGAGCCCTGAAAGCGACGAACAACCCGCCCGGAATAAGTATCATAACGCTCCTGCCCTGGATAGAAGGTATCAGAAGAAGCCGTGACACCAACATGAGTGGCAGATCCGGATGATTTCGCCGCTTCATACAATGCGTTGGTACACTCAAAATCAGCAACCGCCGGGAATTCCATTGGTGCAAAGTGCAAGCTGGCACCATCCAAACGAACTGCGCCTGTTGTTACCAATACATCCCCAACATTGATGTGTGGTTGGATCGCTCCGGTTGTACCGATACGCAGGAAAGTACGTACTCCCAATTGCGCCAGCTCTTCTACAGCAATCGACGTTGAGGGGCCACCAATACCCGTGGAACAGACAACAACGGCTTTGCCATCAATTTCTGCACGCCATGTTGTAAATTCACGATGGGAAGCCAGATGCACTGGGTTATCCATCAAACGCGCAATTTTCTCAACACGATTAGGATCGCCCGGTACAATCGCTAAAGTCGCGCCTTGCAGGTCACTTTTAGTGATACCTAAATGAAATACATCAGACATATCAGACTCCTCAACGGATATAGCTCAAAATATGGATACCTAAATTTAGTCAATACTCTGACATTTTTTAGTGATTAAAATCATCTTTAATGAAGATAAAAAAGAAACACACACATACATTTGTGACTCAAGTCACAAATAATAGAGAAAACGATGTCGTGAGTATAATGCTGGAATGGAAACAATATTCGAAGAACAATCACAAACCCTGAAAACAGAAAAACGCCCCTCACAGAGCGCCTTCTGGATTATACCCAATGGATTTCAAGATGCAGCGCAACGGCAAGGAAATGCACACAGCCAACAAAGCGGCAACCTGAAAGACGATAGACATATTTACATGACAAGGTTGAGCAGCAATACACCACACAGCCCAATTCCCCATGCAATTGTAGTAGGGATTGACCAGACAATAATTTGCTGCCTCACATTCTTAATCCCCATCATCCGGTTAACCACCCAGAAAAAACAGTCATTAAAATAGCTGAAAAACAGAGTTCCCATCACCGCAGCCTGAGCCGCTACCAACATATTAATATCCGGTATCTGTCTGATAACAGGCGCTGAAATAGACGCTGCGGTAATCATTGCTACCGTGCCAGAACCCTGAATGATGCGTATTAAGGTCGCGATGATAAACGGAATCAGGACCGGTGTTATTGGCAGTTCAGCAATATAGTGAGCCAGCATCGTTCCCGTCGAACTTTCGTTTAATACAGCCCCCAATGCGCCTCCAGCCCCCGACACCAGTAAGATAATCCCCACAGGTTTTAACCCGGCCTCCAAATGTTCAATCACCTCCTGTTTACTGGCTTTTGGTATAAGCGTATAAACCGCCAGCAATACACTGATTGCTAAAGCAATAATGGGCGAACCAAGAAAATCAAAGAGTTGAAAATATAAATTGTTTTTCTTTCCGGCAAACTCATCGATTTTCAACACCATGCCATTAATTACACCCATAAAAATCAGAACAATCGGCACGACAATCGGCAAAAGGGAAAGAAACAAGCTTGGTAGGGGTTTATTGGCTTTTTCTTCCAGATAACGTTGATGAACTTGTTGCAGATTTTCTGAATGTTCTTCTGCATCAGCAATCTGATATTCAGGGTATTTAGTCTCCAGCCACTTTGCATAAAGGGTAATGCCAATAACACATGGAATAGCCAGTATCGCGCCTGCCAACATCATTGAGCCTATATTTACACCGAATATCCCTGCGACACCAAGAGGCCCCGGTGTTGGTGGAACAATATGGTGAGTCACCACCAGCCCGCCTGCCAGCGATACTCCCAGAGTCAATACATTCCGTTTACCTTTCTTTGCTAACGCTTTCACCAGTGGATAAAGGATCACAAAGGCCGAATTCACAAATATAGGAATACTGACAATATAACCGGTAATCGCCAAGGCCCATTCTTCGCGCTTTTGGCCCAGCCATTTTACCAAACTATAGGCGATCCGTTCTGTTGCGCCAGAAACCTCCAATATCCGCCCCATCATGCTACCCAACCCAATCACGATGCCAATACTGCCCAATGTCGAACCAAATCCCTTACCGATCACCTCGACGACATTGCTTATCGTTAATCCGCCTGATATTCCAGCGATTATTGCAGCAATTAGCATGGCAATAAGGACATGAACACGAGAGCGTAAGACCAGAAAAATCAGCGTAAATACCGCCACTCCCAATCCAATAATTGGAATGTAAAACTCCATCATAAAACCCTATTTCAATCTGTATGATTAGCGATAAATGCACGGGTGGCATCGCCTGAAAAAATAACTGTTAGATCTAAAAAATGCCAAATAGTAATAATTTTTCTTAGAAATTACTCTTAATAACCTTAGAATTATCTTTGCAAAGGAGTGAAAACTCTAACACCCATACCAAAAATTAATTTAAAAACAAAAAGATAACTGGATATTTTATCTGAATTAAAATGTGTTGCGCCGTCTTTTAGTGTTTAAGGTGACGTAACGCATTTAATTGCAATTAAGATCACAATGTAAGGAGAAAGTAATGCAGAAGTGAGAATAGTATTCGAAAGTCAATGACAAAGCTTGAAAACAGAAAAGCGCCCGTTACAGAGCGCCATTTTAATATGTTACATGACAAGGTTGAGAAGCAGTACACCACACAGCCCAATCCCCCATGCAATTGTGGTAGGGATTGACCAGATAATCATCTGTTGTTTGGCATCTTTAATGCCCATCATTCGGTTAACCATCCAGAACAGACTGTCATTGAAGTAACTGAAAAACAGTGCTCCTATCGTCGCAGCCTGAGCTGCCAGCAACATATTAATATCTGGTATATGGCTGATCACAGGAGCTGAAATAGAAGCCGCTGTGAGCATTGCCACTGTACCGGACCCTTGAACCAAACGCACTAACGTTGCAATGATGAATGGGATTAAAATAGGAGTTATCGGCAAGTTAGCAACCTGTTGTGCCAGAAGAGTGCCCGTTTCGCTTTCACGCAATACAGCTCCCAATGCCCCGCCAGCACCAGTTACCAACAGAATTATACCTGCTGTTTGTAACCCTGCTTCCAAATGTTCAATGACTTCGTGTTTGCTGACTTTTGGCATTAGAGTATAAACAGCCAACAATACACTGATTGCCAACGCGATAATGGGTGTACCAAGTAAATCAAAAAACTGAAAATAGAAATGCTTTTCATTTCCAATAAATACATCAATTCCTAATAACACATTATTAACTGCTTTAATCAAAATCAGAACAATCGGAACAATGATAGGTAAGAGGGAAAGAAATAGGCTTGGTAACGGCTTATTGGCTTTTTCTTCCATGTAATGTTGGTGAGTCTGCTTCAGATTTTCCTGCGTTTCATCTTCATTTTCATTCGTAGTTGTGTACTGATATTCAGGATATTTAATTGCCAACCATTTTGCATAAAAAGTAATACCAATAACACATGGAGCCGCCAGTATAATACCGACCAACATCATTGCACCGATATCCACGTCAAAGATACCAGCAACACCAAGAGGTCCAGGAGTTGGGGGAACAACATGATGAGTGACGACCAGCCCTCCTGCTAATGCGACCCCTAATGTCAATATATTTCGTTTGCCTTTCTTCACCAATGCCTTAGCTAAAGGATAGAGAAGCACAAAAGCCGTATCGACAAAAATGGGAATACTGACAATATAGCCGGTAATTGCCAAAGCCCATTCCTCACGCTTCTTACCTAACCACTTAATGAAGCTGTAAGCGATTTGTTCAGCGGCACCAGAAACTTCCAGTATCCTCCCCATCATGATCCCTAAGCCGATCACAATCCCGATACTACCTAATGTTGAACCAAATCCTTTGGTAATCACTTCTATGGTATTAGTTATGCTTAATCCCCCCGTGAGTCCAGCAATTATTGCTGAAATCAGCATAGCAAGCAGCGCGTGGATACGGGTACGCAAGACCAGAAAAATCAGCGTGAATACAGCTACTGCCAATCCAATGATTGGAATATAAGACGTCATAATCAAACTCCATTTCAATATAAGTCATTAGCAATAAATGCACGAATAGAGTCACCAAATGAATGGTCAACACCAAATCCCAATGCAAGACCACGACTTATGTCAAAGCTTCCCGGCCAACTTGCTACTATTTGGTTGATGCTTTCATCTGACTCAAAACGAATAAGTTCCACTGCTTCTTGTCCAGCAACTTCCTTCAATGCATCAAGCATCCCTTGTACCGTGATACTAATTCCTGGCAAATTTACAATACGTGATAGGCCAAAGTCTTTTGCTGGTATCTGAGCTGCATGAATAAGATTACGAATTACTGTTTCAGGGCTAGAAAGCCACAATGCAAGCTCACGGGAAACAGGGCAAACACTGTTTTCTCCATGCAATGGCTCACGAATAATTCCGCTAGCAAATGAAGAAGCGGCCTTATTGGGTTTACCCGGACGTATACTAATGGTTGGCAAGCGAAGGATTCTTCCATCGACATATCCTCTACGAGAATAGTCATTAATCATCAACTCACACATTGCTTTTTGAGTACCATATGAAGATTGAGGATTAACAGCATAGTGGTCTGTCACTGTTTCTGGTAATTCTCCCCCAAATACCGCTAGTGAGCTGGTAAAAATAAACTTCAGTGATGAGTTCTCCTTACGAGCAGCATCCAATAAGCTGCGCGTCACATCAAAATTAGTCCTTATCCCTGAATCGAAATCTTGTTCAGCATGACTACTAACAATAGCCGCTAGATGAAATAAAATAATGTTGCTCTTAACACCAATCAGCCTCTCGGACGCACCAGCTTGTGTCAAATCCAGTTCCAAACATTGCACCCTTGGATCATTGACAGGAGAAATTGGAAGCTGAATATCAACTAGCACTAATTGTTCAAAATTCAATCCACAGTTATTTTTAAGTAAAAAAGAAGCTAACTGTTTCCCCAGAAAACCAGCACCACCCGTTATAATCACTTTCATTTACAACCTTCCTTCGTAGTCTTTTGGACTATTTATATAAATTAGGATTTATTTTTTTATAATCCTTATATATTGACAATATGTAGTTCCAAACTTAACTCTTGTAATTGTTGTTGCACTGAGATTGATAATTGACCATCACATACAATGTCATTTAAATTTGATAATGGGCAAACACGAAACATGCCGTATTTCCCATACTTGCTGCTATCTGAAATTAATATTTTCCTACGAGAAATTTCCAACAATGCCTGTTTCACTAAGACTTTTTCTTCATGAGGAGTGGAAATACCATGTTCAAGATCCCATGAACTGGTACTGATAAATGCAATATCTACATTCAAAGTACGCAATACCATGGCTGCACTATTCCCAACACTGGAATAATTACGCTTATCCACCTGCCCTCCGGTGTGAAACAAATTGAGTTGTGGCTTATTCATCAAATACTGAATAATAGAAAAATCATTCGTAATAATTGTCAGATTAAAACGTTCCGCCAATACTTGAGCAATTTCAAATGTCGTGGTTCCAGCATCCAAATAAACCACTTGCCCATCTTCTACCAATGAAGCAGCATATCTACCTATTGCACGCTTATTTTTATGATGAATAAGTGCTTTTTCATTCCATGGTAATTCTTGCCGTAAGGCATCATTTAACTGAATACCTCCAGCAATACTAATAACTTTCCCTTCTTCTTCCAAAATACGAATGTCCCGCCTTACTGTCATGTGCGAAACACTCATCATTTCTACTAATGTGTTAATAGAAGCGATCCGATGCTCATGTAAGTGGCGGTAAATAAAATCTCTGCGTTCTGGGGGGGTCATGACCTCTCCTACTACAATTATCATCCAATCATGATTGGGCTTTTACCAGCCATCCAAGTCCTTCTTCCGTACAACCCGCTGGATAATACTCACATCCAATCCATCCTTGGTATCCCTTCTCATCCAGCTTTTTAAATAGCCAGAAATAGTTAATCTCACCATTATCTGGTTCATGTCGATACGGCACTGAAGCTATCTGAATGTGGCTAAACCTCCCCCACAGCCGTTCTATCGTCCTCAGCAAATCGCCTTCCATAATTTGGCAATGATAAAGATCTAACTGGATAAAGACATTTTGACGGTTGATAGCTCTCAATAGCTCTTCTGCCTGATTTTGTGTTGTCAAAAAATAGTCAGGCATATCACGAATATTGATCGGTTCAATTAATATTTTGATATTATATTCAGCCATCACATCCGCAGCATACTGGATATTTGTGATATAGCATTCACGTTGCTGTTCCTGCGTAAATAACCTATCCCATTTTCCAGCCATTGCGTGAACCTGTTTACAATCCAATGCCAAAGCATATTTCAGTGCCTTATGCACTCCATCAGCAAAAGCTTTTTCTCGTCCAGGTAAACAAGCCATTCCCCTATCACCTGAGTCCCAATCACCTGCAGGCATATTGAACAGCACTTGAGTCAATTGATATTTTCTTAACAACTCCGAAAGTTTTTCCTCTGATTCTTCATAAGGAAACAAATATTCAATACCTTTAAAACCAGCGTTTGCTGCCCGCTTAAATCGCTCATTAAACGGGACTTCGTTAAACATAATACTCAAGTTTGCTGCGAACTTAGCCATACATACCCTCACTATTTTTATTTGAAATAGCACATATCTAACTCTCATACCTATACTATTCTTTATTCAGGGTAGTAAGCTATTCAACAACATCAGACAACTTCATATAGTATCTTCTAATTATTTTGTGCTAAAAAGATTTTAGTAATGCTATTTTTACAATAATTAGCTTTTAATTTCCGGTTAAAATAGCATTATGTTTTGTGAGCAAGCTCTCAATTTGTTAGAAAATTCGGTCATCTTTGAGCAGAAAATATTCCACCATCAGAAACATTCCATTGATATGGTGTAATAGGAAGAAAGTAATTCTCAAGATAATTATATATAACTTTTCAAAATGGTAGGAGTGTCAAAGAAACTCAGTCCAAATTTTGCGAGTTTTGATTTTCCAGAAACAAAAAGGCAAAAAAGAGGACTGAGTTATGCTTA